>JAEWWQ010000139.1 GCA_023458855.1 Bacillota bacterium | reverse complement strand
TTGCTGCACAATATGCGATTGCAATCGGTTCCGTACATCCCATTGCCGGTACTAATTCCTCTTTCAGTATCTGCAGATAATTTTGATACAGTTTTTCTTCTCGCTTCATCTTTTTTGTTCCATCCTTATCGAAATTCTTCAATTTGCACAATTTACGTTACTACAAAATTGATACACAACATAGTTCATTCGCAACACGCTTCCGCTTGGATTCAGCGCGCAGTGGTACATAAGAGGATAAAAAACATGCTCTAAGTACCAGCGGCTTCATACAGTTGCTCACCAAACTATGTTGTGCATCAATTTTTATTTTGCAAGTATATGTGCAAATTGACGAAGTAAACAAGATGAATCGGCAAGCCGCTTCACTTGTCATGAATTCTATAAAAAGCTCAAGACCTTTCTTAGGCGTCTTGAGCTTTTTAAGTTATTACTTACTGTAACATTTTCCATTATGAATTTCAACTAAAGATTATATATTTTTTTGTACCTGCATGTCAACAAAGATTACTGAACCGTAAGGTTCGTATAGCCCATCAGGCTTTCATCTACGACCCTTGCTGCTTCTATCCCCTCACGGATTGCCCACACGACTAAAGATTGTCCTCTGCGCATATCTCCTGTTGCAAATACATTTTCTACAGATGTTTTGTATTCTCCCTCTTCAGTCTGCACATTGGTACGTTGGTTTACACTCACATTGAATGCATCCGTTACGTATTTCTGTGCACCCAGAAAACCAGCTGCAATCAGTACGATATCTGCATCTAACACTTTCTCGCTTCCGGCAAGCTCTTTCATATTCATGCGTCCTGTTTCCGGATCCTTTACCCATTCAAGCTTTACGATCTTTACTGCTTTCAGATTTCCATTCTTGTCTTTGATAAATTCTTTTACCGTTGATTCATAGATGCGTGGATCCTGTCCGAATACAGCGATTGCCTCCTCCTGACCGTAGTCTGTCTTACAGATCTTCGGCCATTCCGGCCACGGATTATTTTCCGCTCTCTTATCTGGTGCCTTCGGCATCATCTCTATCTGTGTCACGCTCTTTGCTCCCAGACGGATAGAACTTCCAACACAATCATTACCGGTATCTCCGCCACCAATGATAATTACATTTTTATCTTTGGTAGACACATATTTTCCATCATCAAATTTGGAATCCAGTAAGCTCTTTGTTACCTGCTTTAGAAAATCAACTGCAAAATAGATTCCTTTGGCATCTCTTCCCGGTGCATTGATATCTCTTGGATTGGAGGAGCCACAAGCCAGAATGACCTTATCATAATGCTGCAGAAGGTCTTTTGCCTTTAAATCTTTTCCAACATCTGTATTGGTGATAAAGGAAATACCTTCTTCCTTCATGATTTCTACTTTTCTGTCAATCACATGCTTTTCCAGTTTCATATTTGGTATGCCATACATGAGCAAACCACCAATCCGATCATTACGCTCATATACAGTAACAGAATGTCCTCGCTTATTTAACTGGTCTGCTGCCGCAAGTCCGGAAGGACCGCTGCCCACGACGGCAACTTTCTTACCGGTACGTATTTTAGGTGGATTTGCTGCTGCATATCCCATTTCATATGCGTTTTCAATAATTGCATATTCATTTTCCTTAGTGGATACCGGATCTCCCTCCATACCGCAAGTACATGCCTCTTCACATAATGCAGGACAGACTCTGGCCGTAAATTCAGGAAAGCTGTTCGTCTTCTTCAGACGATTATAAGCCTGCTGCAGATTTCCCGTGTATACAAGATCATTCCATTCCGGAATCAGATTATGGAGCGGACATCCGGAAGTCATACCGCCGATCACCATGCCTGACTGGCAAAATGGAACTCCGCACTCCATACAACGTGCTCCCTGCAGTTTTTGCTCTTCCATTGGAAGATGCGTATGGAACTCATTGAAATGCCTGATTCTTTTCTTTGGCTCTTCTGCTACTGAAACTTTTCTATCGTATTCCATAAAACCCGTTGGTTTTCCCATTTTCTATTTCTCCTTTCCTTCTATCCCGCCTAGTGCTTCTTGTTGGCATAGAATGCTTCAATTTGTGCCTGCTCTGCGCTTAAGCCCTTTTCTTCCATTTGCACGATTGTTTTTAACATTCTTTCATAATCATGTGGAATGATCTTTTTGAACTTAGGTAAATATTCCCCAAAATTGTTCAGGATTTCTTTTCCTTTTTCCGAATTCGTATATGCCACATGCTCTTTGATCATATCCTTCAGCTCAAGAACATCATATTTAGAAGTAATTTCACTGGATGATACCATCTCTTTATTTACTTTTGTATACAAATCACTGTTTTCATCCAACACATAAGCAATACCACCGCTCATACCTGCCGCAAAGTTTTTGCCGATTCCGCCGAGTACAACGACCCTGCCTCCTGTCATATATTCGCAGCCATGGTCACCGACACCTTCAACAACTGCATGCACACCTGAATTACGGACACAGAAACGTTCTCCTGCCACACCGTTGATATATGCTTTTCCGCTGGTGGCACCGTAAAAGGCAACATTACCGATGATAATATTCTCATCCTGTTTGAATCTGCTTCCTTTTGGCGGATATACGATTAATTTACCGCCTGATAATCCTTTTCCAAAATAATCGTTACTGTCTCCGATCAGTTCAAGCGTTAATCCCTTCGGAATAAATGCACCAAAACTCTGTCCTCCGGCTCCTTTACAAAGTACACGGTAAGAGTCCTCCTCCAAAGTATCATAAAAGCGCTTTGTGATTTCTGAGCCCAGTATCGTACCGAATGCCCTGTCCGTATTCTTAACGTCAACTTCTATACTTCTCTTCTGTTTCTGGTCCATTGCCTTTTCAAGCTGTTTTAACAATACTTTCTCGTCCAGCGTCTTCTCTAATTGGAAATCATATACCTTTTTCGGATCAAAGATAACTTTTTCTTTGATTCCCACATATGGGTTTTCTAAAATATTTTTCAGATCAACCTTTTCTTTATCTGGTCCCAGTCCTTCCTTTACGGTCAGAAGATCTGTTCTTCCCACTAATTCATCTACGGTACGCACACCCAGTTTTGCCATATATTCCCGTAATTCCTGCGCAATGAACTGCATGAAATGAATTACATATTCCGGCTTTCCTTTAAATCTCTTACGAAGTTCCGGATTCTGAGTTGCAACACCTACAGGACAGGTATCCAGATTACATACTCTCATCATGACACATCCCATGGTTACCAATGGCGCCGTTGCAAAGCCAAATTCCTCTGCACCGAGCAATGCTGCAATTGCAACATCTCTGCCGCTCATCAGTTTACCGTCTGTTTCAATACGTACTTTATTACGCAATCCGTTCATAATAAGGGTCTGATGAGTCTCTGCAAGTCCCAGCTCCCAAGGGAGTCCGGCATTATGAATGGAATTTCTAGGTGCAGCACCAGTTCCTCCATCATATCCGGATACCAGTATGACCTGTGCCCCTGCTTTTGCCACACCGGCCGCTACCGTACCAACTCCGGCTTCCGATACTAACTTGACTGAGATTCTTGCATCTTTATTTGCATTTTTCAGATCATAGATCAACTGAGCCAGATCTTCGATAGAATAGATATCATGATGCGGCGGTGGGGAGATCAGACCAACACCCGGGGTCGAGTGTCTCGTTTTCGCTACCCACGGATATACC
>JAEWWQ010000138.1 GCA_023458855.1 Bacillota bacterium | reverse complement strand
CTCATATCCTTTTGTACTGAAGAGTCTGCCCTGTGGTGTCATAAAAATCTCACAGGTGCTTAAATCTTCTATCAATGGATTCATCTTCTTCGTGGCATCTTCCAGATTATTGATTTTAACCCGGTTCTCACCAATCTCTATCTTCGTAGCCAGCAGATAATTACCTACATAATTTCCGTTCGCATAGACATCCACATATTCCATTTGCGGTGTATAGGAAAGTCCTAATTCATGTGCCATGTCAAAAGTGGTAACATTACGAACTAACGTACTGTCAAAAGCATTCGCGATCAATAACCATTTTTTGGCGGCCCCCATGTTAAAAAGACTTACTTCACTTGGTAATTTTAATTGATATGATTTCTTATCTGTCTCCTCCCAGGAAGCATTTCCACGACAATGCATGGCTTCTATCTCTCCTGCAAATTCTGTTTTGCCATCTTCTCTTAAGACGGTAATCTTTCCGCCTTCTTCGTTGGCCTTATCCGTATGCAGATATTGCAGACTTCCCGAACTCGTCTCAAAGAAAAGAGTTGCGACATGGGCAGACTGCATCACTTCCAGCGGAAATACCTGATCATCTGCCATTGTTGTAAGCTCATGTGTCCCAGGTGATAAAGAACAGATGTCTCCGTCATTCACCATTTCTCCATCAATCAATATTTCACTCACAATTGACATGTGGATTTGCAAAGCATCCGGATCTGCTGAAGATGGTAAGAACAGATAGTACTTTCCATCATTCTCGTTGTACCACCACTTTATATCAACTTCAGCACCGCTTTTTACCTGTTTATCTCCAGGCAGGCTTACGCTGACCGTAAACACCTGACTGCTGTCCGGTTCCGGCAGAACCTGTACACCCTCTGCTGTCAGATTCTGCTGCATGTTTTCTATTGCTGCCGCTTTTTGTTGTTCTTCCTGAATATTACTGATATTTGAGGCCTTCTTAAGCATAAATACACTCAATCCAAGAAAGCATACTACTATTGCGGTTCTTATCATGGTTTTCCTGTGAAAAGCAAAAAACTTCATACAAATTACTCCCATCTTTGACCGAATGGGTCTCATTAAACTAAACAATAATACCACAATTATCCCTCAATCGCAAGAAAAGCACACAAAAAAAGAAGAGGCGTCTCTTCTTTTTTTCCTGCAATCCTATTTAAATAATTGTGCCTTAATTAACTGCTTTCTGATCTGAGGTCCAACTACCATTGCAATGATAATTTTGATAAGGTCCCCGGGAATAAATGGAATGACCCCTGCTCCCAAAGCAGCCGCAAACGTCATATGTGCCTGATAAGACAGCCAGATACTTCCTAAGACATAACAAATGACTGTTCCTGCTGCCATCCCGATAAAATGCAGATACCATTTACCCGGAAATTTATCAATAAAAATACCGGAGACAACGGCCATAATAATAAATCCGATTAAATAGCCGCCGGTCGGTCCGAACAGTTTTGCCGGTCCGCTTGAAAAAGCGGAAAACACAGGAACTCCTATCAATCCGATACATAAGTAAATCAGATAACTAATCGTTCCTTTCTTACATCCCAATGCATACATTGCAAGATAAATTGCAAGATTCGTAAATGAGATTGGAACCACTCCAATTGGAATCGACAAGGGTCCCATGATACAGGTGACTGCTGCCATAACTCCGATTACTGTTACTTGTGGTACGCTTAATTTTGTTTTCATAATAGTTCTCTCCTCTTTATTTGCTAATATCAAATCCCATTGCAGTCAGCATCTCTTTATCCTGTTTCGTATCATTTCCGACAGTAGTTAACATATCGCCCGTAATTGTTGCGTTGGCACCTGCCATAAATATTTTTCTTCCACCATCCACAAAATAACTTCTTCCGGCGGCCATACGGATATATGCAGTCGGATTCAGGTAACGAAATAATGCGATTGTCCTTATTATGTCATCTTCCGGTATCGGTTCTAATTCTCCGTATGGTGTTCCTTTAATGGGCATTAATACATTAATCGGAATAGAGGTGATCTTAAGCTCTGACAGACTGACTGCCATATCGATTCTGTCCTCCCAGGTCTCACCCATACCTATAATTCCACCGGAACAGATTTGCAGTCCGGCTTCTTTTGCCATCCTGATTTCTTTTATCTTATCTTCATATGTATGTGTGGTACAGATATTCGGGAAATTTCTTCTGGAAGTCTCAATATTTTCATGATACATACTGACACCCGCTTCTTTCAGTCTTGTAAATTCTTCACCCGTTAATAATCCATGTGAAGCACACAAATCTATGTTGCACTCTTCGTGCATTCTCTTGTAAGCAGTAATTGCCTTATCAAAATCTGCTCCTGTCAGTGTCCTGCCTGCCGTTACGATAGAATATCTATGTACTCCGTTTGCTTCCTGATGCTTGCAATCTGCTACAATGACTTCCGGCTCTAAAAATGCGTAGGCACCAACACCTGTATGATTATGTGCCGATTGCGCACAAAATTTGCAATCTTCACTGCATCTTCCGCTTCTGCCATTGATAATGGTACATAAGTCTACCTGATTGCCGCATAAGGCCTTTCTGATGCTGTTGGCACCTTCCGTCAGTTCCGTAAGATCTGCTGTCAGGAATACAGACAGATCATCCGCTCGCTGCAATCTCTTTCCTGCTATGATTCTTTCTGCTAATTTTCTCATAGTTACTCCTATCTGAGATTTTATTACATCTCATCTGCTCTCGTAACAATAGAAACACGCTTTGCGAGTTTCTATTGTTATCGCGGTATTCGTCAAATGCTTCTGCTGGCAGAGCATTTTCCTCATTACTCGCGTAAAAAGGCCATGTACATTTTCATGTCCATGACCTAGTATAGATATATTTGTCTCTATTGTCAACCGATTTCTGTAATTAGTTGACATTTTATTTTTGTCATTTTACTTGTACACCTAAGCTAATATTCGCTTTTTCCAACCGTTCCCGAAATTGTGAATAGAAATCTGTCTTATTATCATATGCCAAAATAAAAAAGTTTTGTAATACATACATGTTTATCTGTTTTATCAGGATCTCATCTTTCGTGCTCTTTATTCTGCTTTGCAAATCTAACAGGAAATAATGCCACTCTGCTATGAACTGCTCGTTTTTCTTAATTTCTTCTGTATCAACCCATTTACGGACTTTTATCTTTGTCTTATTCTCTTTCCTGCATTCATGCACCTGCAAAAAGTAGCGGAACGAACGGTTCTCATAATACCTCCCCAAAGGAAATAACCTGCAGATTCCCGGCCTGAAAGCATGAATCCTGCACCTTCCTTCTTCGTTCAGAAAGGCACACCGCTCTGTGTTTCCTGACATTTTGAGGTTTGGGAGAATGATTCCATCTATTACGTTCAGTTCCACGCTATCGAGTAATAATTCCTCAAATATCATATGTAGATTTCCGGCAAGCCGGTAAATGTCAAGTGGGTCTAATACGATGGAGTTCCCCATTCCCTGACAACAGGCTGAGCAGCCAATACAATCATTGCAGCCAATTTTTACTATATCATTCAATCCATATAATTTTCCATCTGATATTTCTTCAAGACTCACATTTCTTTCCACATTATCACGCCTCAAGTTCCTGATTTTTCTCGAATTATATTTTATACGAAAAAATCATTGTAATAATTAATATAACATTATCAATATATCACAATTATTCCGCAACTAAAAGGACAAAAACTCCGGAAGAGTGACTTTTGCTCTATCCGAAGC
>JAEWWQ010000137.1 GCA_023458855.1 Bacillota bacterium | reverse complement strand
TGCATCAAAATTCGGATCAGTTGTATTAATACTATATAATGTAAGATCGTAATCTCCACTTGCAGCATCGGCTTCTTCACTCTCTGTTCCCGTTGCTTCTGTTATATTAGCTGCATCTGTTCCTGTTTCTGTATCAGAAGTTGTGGTATTGCTTCCACATCCTGCAATCATTCCTGCCACTAAGGCTGCCGATAATATAACACTAATTAATTTCTTCTTCATTTACCCCATCCTTTCAAATTCAAACTGATTAACTATATGGCCATTTTTGTTCTTTGCATTTCTCTTAATTAAGATACCTCTATTTTAACAAAAACTAATTTTAAAAAAATATAATATATTATGTTCCCTTTATAATTATTTTCGATTATTTGGAGATTCATTGTAAAATATTTTAAAATTATGTATACTTTTTTTATTAAAAAAAGGAAGGAGTAACATCATGCATAAAAAATCAGTTCTTTTCAATATCAGTATCCAGATTCATAGGCT
Source organism: Bacillota bacterium (assembly GCA_023458855.1). Lineage (GTDB taxonomy): Bacteria > Bacillota > Clostridia > Lachnospirales > Lachnospiraceae > SZUA-378. Next base: position 4,637 of record JAEWWQ010000137.1, on the reverse strand, counting down.
GCTATCCAATTATCGAACCCGCTTAATCATTGCCCTCCTGATATGCAGTTTAATTCCTCTCTTTATTATCGGATATATTAGTTACTATACTTCTTATCAATTAGCTGAAAATCGTATTATGGATTCTGTTTCTGTTTCTACAAAACAACTGGTACAGCAGATAAACAGTCGCTTTTCTCAAATGGAGTCTGTGGTAGACTCAACTAATCAATATGTTTACATCTTAAATCAAAAACGAAAAAATGTTACTTCCGAATATATGGACACTTTTAATTCCTCAAGAAGTAATATTAATATGTTAAATAATAACTTTCATTTATTTCATACCTGTATCTTTATGCCAGACGATGCCCTTATCAGCAAAGAAGGGCTTATGTTCTATGGTATTAACGACTTGAAGCGCTTTCAGATTGCTCCCGATACTCTCACTGGCATCGGGGTCAATTCCAAATGGTTATACCGGAGTCACATAATGTTCCCACAAATACTTTCCCCAACTGATCGTGATGTTGATACAATTTTCTGTTGCCAGTCTCTTACGCAATCTGATGAAATTGTATACGCACTATTTTCCAGTATAAAAGCCAGCGAACTTACAAGTTTACTTACCGAGTCTTTCGAAGGAACACCTATACGCAGTTATATCTGTACTCCGGAAAGAGATATTGTAGCCTCCACTCATCCATTAACTTTTTCCGGAAAGTTACATGAAAGTCAATATTACAAAATGCTTTCTCATGTAAATGATGACTTCTTTCTATTAGATGAAACAGAATATACTGTACAGCGTCTTGATAATCAGTTTCTTTTAATTACGGAAATTCCTACTTCCTATATTTCACATAATATACTAAATATCATCAAAGCTGTTCTTCTCGCATTTATCATCTTAATACCTGTTTTGATCTGCAGTATAATATTTATCAGCCATGGATTAACGAAGAAGTTATTGCGTTTAGACAAAGTAGTTCGTTCCACAAATATTAGTCATAACCGGATCTCTGCAGAAGAATTCGGACATCATTTTAATATGCATTCTCCTTATAGGGACGAAATTGATAACCTTGCTGCTTCCTATCAATCTATGTTGAAAACAATAGATAAAAATATTGCTGATATCATTACCTTGACAATAAATGAAGAGCAATTGAAATACAAATTATTACAATCACAAATTAATCCTCATTTTCTTTATAATATATTAGGAAGCATTCAAACTTGTCTGACAATAGGAAAACATGAGATTGCCATTCAGATGGCTCAGGATTTATCTAAATTTTATCGCATAACACTTCGTAAAAACGATGACCTTATAAGTATACATGACGAGTTAGAGATTGCTGCTCTCTACCTTGAACTTGAAAAATTATTAAAGCAGGACACCTTTTCTTACGAAATTCATTGCGATGACGGACTGGAACATTTTATGATTTGTAAATTTACCTTACAGCCTTTTCTGGAAAACAGTATTCATCATGGATTGCAGAGCAGCGATTGGCCAATTCATATCTTGCTGAACTTAAAATACGGAGAAGATACCGTTATTATTCAAATCAAGGATAACGGTGTTGGTATGGATACTGCCACCCTGAATCGCATACAGCATTCACTCGATCACCACCTGGTTGATTATACACAAAATTTTGGTATCTGTAATGTCAATGCACGTATAGCCAGTCCTCTCTATGGCTCTGGAAATATTCACATTGACAGCAGCAGTGATACGGGAACCTGCGTAACGATTGAATTTCAGCAGTTGCTAGATGAAAATAAAAAAACATATGGCCTTTAATTGGGGCAGAATGTGAGAAATTATGAGAAAAGTAATGATTGTGGATGACAACCACATTTCCGTAGAAGGAATTTTGAAAAATATTAACTGGGAAGCATTAGATGCCACTGTCATCTCCTGCCAGTATGATGGAACAGCTGCAAAACGCATCTTAGAAAAAACTACTGTTGATCTGATTATATCTGATATTGAAATGCCTGGCCTTAATGGATTAGAACTGGCAGAACTGGCTTTAAAGGCTAATTCTTTTACAAAAATTATTCTTATTAGTGCTTTTGATGAATTTGAATATGCCAGACAAGCTCTTCGGATTGGTGCTTTTGATTATGTTGAAAAGCCTTTGGATTATCCCTACTTGTCAGAAAAGGTGGAAAAAGCCCTGAACCTCCTCACAAAAGAGCAACAAGAGTTGGATTTATTAGAAAAAAGCAAGCCTGCCATGATAAATAGCTTCTTTTTACGTCTTCTACATACTAACTATGAAGAAGCACGCTATTCCCTAAATGAATACCCAAAATATTTATCCCTTAACCTAGATTGCCATTTTTACAATGTCATTGCATTTGAAATAGAAAATGTCGATATAATCAGAGATCGTATGGGCATTCAGAAATTCCACTTGGAACTGACCGGTTTACAAGAATATATTGCAGAACGTTGTTCCCATCTGAATCTATCTTACATCGTAAGTGATTTTAGGGGTCCCATTTGTATTTTGGGTCATAACTATGCCAATCAGGTATACTTTCAGAAAGAATTATATTCTATTATTACTGATATTGAGGAACAATACCAAAATTCTCCGTTAAAATTAATTATCGGAATAGGCAATAGTGTAAAATATGTATGGGACATGAATCTTTCCTATCAAAGTGCAAAAAAGGCATTGGAATATCGTTTTTTCTTTCCACAGCAGACAATTTTCGATGCGCGGGATAACAAAGGTTCTATGGTTACCAATGCACTTTTTAATACGAACAAGGATGAAGTCCTTATTCAATATATCTGTAAAAAAGACACCATTAAAATAAAACAGTGGATTGAAACTTTTTCAGATCAGACAATTACCAACTGCCAGACAAAAAATCTTCTGTTCATCCGTATCTACGATGTTCTCGGAAATGTATTACGTTTTCTATATGAGATGAACATTGACTGTTCTTCTATCGAACACGAGATTACCATGGTTTACTCCAAGCTTGATGCATTTCATACCAGCACAGAAATTGTAGACTGGTTATATCAGATTTTCACTATGGTAAGTGAGTTGTTAGATCGTTCCTCTCAAACTTACCATAGGCAAATCTGTGACTCCGTACTAAACTATATCCGGGAAAACTATACTCAAAATACATTATGCCTAAATGATATTGCCGATGCCGTTATGATTAGCCCCACCTATTTAAGTGCATTATATAAAAAAAGCACTTCACAAAATATATCCGATACCATTACCACCATACGTATCGATGCAGCATGTCAATTACTATTACATTCTACTCTATCTTTAAAGGAAATCAGCGAAAAAGTAGGGTATACAAATCAGTATTACTTTAGCTCCTGCTTTAAGAAAAAAACAGGAGTTACGCCAAGTGAATATAGGAAATAATAAGATTTATACTCTGCCAATTCTATCTATAACACCTTTTTCTTCCGGAATAGCACTAATTCCGCCCCTTTTTTCAACACATAAACTTGCAACTGCATTTCCATATATGGCAAATGTTTCCAAATTTTCCAGAGATATTTCCTCTAAATTCTCTTTGCTCTTTAGGTATTGGGAAAGGAATCCACCCCAAAAAGAGTCCCCTGCCCCTGTTGTATCTAATACACTGCTTTTGAACCCTGGAACGATTTTACTGCCTATTGAATTGCAGACTAACGCTCCTTTGCTTCCTAAAGTGACAGCAATTACTTTTACGCCTTGCTTTATCAGATATTTGGCTGCCTCCACAGGTTCTTTATAAGGTGTTAATAACTCTGTTTCCTCCTCCGATATTTTCATCATATCAACATACGGTATCAGGGAACGCATACGCTCAATCGCTATATCCTTACTTTCCCATAACGGAGCCCTATAATTTGGATCATATGACACAATTGCACCAGATGCTTTTGCTAATTTTAGTGCCTCAAAAGTTGCCGTTCGTACCGGCTCATCCGTAAGTGACAATGAACCAACATGAAATACTTTTGTTTGTTTCAATAAATCTAAATCAATTTCTTTAAAGCATAATTTTGTATCCGCACCTGGCTTTCTTGCAAAAGAAAATGTTCTTTCCCCGTTTTCTGTTAAGCTTACAAATGCCAATGTTGTGAATGTATCATTATCAATAACAATTCCTTTTGTTTCAATTCCGGCGTTCTCTAATGTATTTTTTAAGAAAAGTCCATGCATATCATTTCCGACTTTTCCAATGAATGCCGTATGGAATCCAGCTTTCCTTACCGCAGACAGCATATTAGCCGGTGCACCTCCAGGATTTTGTTCAAATAATTTTGTACCAAAATCAGTCTTTCCTGCCTGAGTAAAATCTACTAACAATTCACCCAGTGCAACTACATCATACTTCTTGTCGTTTCTCATAATCTGCTCCTTATGTATATTTTAAATCTTAAAAAAGGGCCATTCTATATTGAAATGACCCTCTGATATTACTTTGTAATTTTAATATTATAAAATTCCACTTTACTATCCTGTGCCATGAGACCAACTTCATACTCTGGTTTTGCAAAGATTCTATATGTAAATGCCACCTGCTCTCCTATAAAAGCTTCAATCATATCATGATCTACAATAATTTTTACTTTAATCGGATAGCCTGCCTCAATACTAAAAGTCTTT
>JAEWWQ010000136.1 GCA_023458855.1 Bacillota bacterium | reverse complement strand
TTTCCATTAAAATATAATATTGGAGTATTAAAAAAGAAAAATGTCAAATGTAATCGTACGAAACCAGAGTGGCATGAGATGGGTGTGATTCAATTAAAAACTCCAGCAGGTAACTTGGTAAATGTGTACTGTATGGAGAAAACTCTTTGTGATATTTTAAGAACCCAGAATGATGTCGATATCCAAGTGGTTTCTGCTGCATTTAAAAGATACGCTAAACGATTGGATAAAAGTAACGGCTTAGAGCTTATTTGGAGATGCTATTATGAAAAACAAGCAGAAGAGAAATTCAATGAATCACCAATGTGCGCTGGCATTAAGAGAGCAACTCATACAGCGAAACGTTGTTTTGGGAAGAACCACCGCCAAACCCATTGTGGGATTTAAGACAGTACAGCAGTATTTGGGACACGTTAAATTGGAACTTTTATTATAGTTGAAAATGCACATGTCAAAAGTGCACAAGATAGGACAGGAAACGTAATTCTTGATTTGATATTATGATGTTGTAACGAAGGGAGGATACAAGATGGCATGGATAGAGATGCTTCAACAGGCAATTAACTACATGGAGGATCATCTACTGGATGATATTAATTATGAAGATGTAGCAGACATGGTTTATATGTCAAATTACGAATTTCATCGAACATTTAGTATTATGGCTGGAATGACAGCTAATACTTATATTCGAAATCGTAGATTGTCACTTGCAGGTGTGGAATTAATGGAAACAGATGAAAAAGTGATAGATGTAGCGTTAAAGTATGGCTATGATACTCCGGAGAGCTTTACGAAAGCATTTACGCGTTTTCACGGAGTTTCCCCCAAATATGCTAAAAAGCAAGGTACTAAATTATGCCTCTTTAATCCCTTGAAAATTAAGATATCAATGGAAGGCGGTAAAAGTATGGACTATCGTATGGAAGTAAAAGAGGAACAGAGGTTTATATGTTTGGCGAGAGCATTTTCTAACGAAAGTATAAATGAAGAGGGAAATCATGAAATACCAGATTTTTGGGATGAATGTCATAGGGCCAACCTGGTAGAGGCATTACGACAATTAAGACCAGAGGGTAAAAAAGATTTATATGGACTTTGTTCTCCTACTCAGGAAGGAAAGACAACATTTGATTATGGAATAGGAGTCATTGTTGATGACGAAACGAAAGAATTTAGTCAAAGTGAAATGGAACAGAAAGGATACCGCATTTGGACTACTTCAAAGCAACAGTATGTGGTATTTGAATGCTTTGGAGAAAACGGCAATTGTATTAGTGATGCATGGATTAGATTTTTTAAAGAGTTTTTACCACAGATGGGATATGAAGCATCTGATCATACCGATTACGAAATCTATTTTGAAAACGGAAAAAAAGATTTGTTTTGCGAATTGTGGATTCCAGTGAAAAAATGCTCCTTCATACTACCAGATAATATCTTATGTGAATAAACTGCTTGACAAGTGACCAAATGCTCACTATAGTAAATGTGAGCATTTGGTCACTTTAAAGAAGGATATTCATGGATAGGATATTATTAAATCAGAAAACAGTGAATGTAAGAAAGATACTGAAGAAAACTCAGAAGGATAGTGTGAGAGGATATTGCAGAGGCAGAAGCATTTCAAAAACAAAAATAGGGAAGCTTTTTTACCTGGTTCCAAGTAGAACAATAGAGAATAAGGATAAGATAAAATACTTTTCATCAGAAGTGAATCTAGATAGAATGCTGGAACTTTTAGAATACTATGCTCTCACAGGAATGAGTGGGAACGGATTTTCAGTAAAAACGAAACTTGAATTACTAATTCAACATCAGTCTCAAAAGTATTTATTAATCAATGGAGTGGAATGTGAACCAGGATTGCTCCATGATGAGTGGATACTCAATAATTATTGGGAGGAAGTTTCAAAAGGAATTCAGATGATATCCAAAGTTATACCATTTGAAAGATGTGTTTTGGCACATAAGATCCACAAAGCTGAAAAAAGAAAAAAGAGGATTGCCATAGGATTTGAAGAATGTGGTATAGCAGCCATGTATCCTATGGGAGAAGAACATTTGTTAATAAAGCAGGTATTTGGTAAAACATTATCAAGTGATGCCCATCCAGTGGATGAGGGTATATTAGTAATGAATGTTCAGACGGTCTATCAGATATACAATCTGCTTACGAATCAGTATCAGAATGGAAGGTATATTACGTTAGCCGATTTGGAAAGCGGTGTTGCCAGAGTCGAATATGTCAAAAGAGGAGAGAACATCAAAGAAAAATTGACGAATTGTTTTCCAGGAGTCAGGGTGGAAAAATGTTTTGCTGGTTCTGGTATCATGTCAGCGCACATTATAGAAGAGAATGAAAGCTTTTCTGATGGAATTTCTTTTGCGGCAATAGGAGAATCAGCAAATATTTCAAACAATGCGGCATGCAAAGGGTGTGGAATGTGTAACCGAAAATGCCCGGCTGGTGTAAATATTAGAGCAATTGTGAAACGAAGAGAAATTGACAATCAGGCAGATCTGTCTGATTTAGGAATAGAAAACTGTATGCACTGTGGCAGCTGTACTTTTTTTTGCAGGGCAGGTAAAGATATTACCGAATATCTCGCAAAGTAGTGGGGGATAATATGAAGAAATTTTCAGGCAGGTTATTTTGTGCTATAATTATAATTGGTTTTTTCTTAATATTGTACTGGGTAGAAGAAAGCAGTCAGGCTGTTGAACAGTATAATGGAGGATATGGAACCTTTGATATGAAAACTTATGATTTTCAAACGGTAGAGACGGTTCTTGCGTCTATGTCTCCTGAGGGATATCAGATCTCTTATCGGTATTATATCGGGGACTCTCTTTTTATTGTTTTCTTTGGTTTGCTACAATGTATGATTTCGAGAATTGTCTACCATACCCTTAAATCAAGAATTCAGTTTGTATCTATACTATTTATACTGTCAATCATCATTCCGATTCTGAGAGGAATTGCTGATATCATCGAAAACATAATGCTAGTACATACATTGATGAGATATCCAGTAATAAATAAGAGTATAATTGAGATAGCCACAATTGCGACGCAAGTGAAATTGGGATGTATTAAGTTTTGGGTCTTGTTTATGATTGTGGGACTGTTGTTGCGGATAATATTGAAGTGCAAAGGTAGTACGTATAAAAAGAAGTAGAAAGGAAATTGTCTTTATGGAGCGAAAAAGGAGCAATACAAAGCAAAAGATTATTGAGGAATCCATGAAACTTTTTTCAATCAGTGGTTTTGATACGGTATCAATTCGGACAATAGCAGAAGCAGTTGGAGTTGGAAACAGTGCTTTGTACAAGCATTTTAAAAGTAAAAAAGAAATTTTGGATGAGATTGTTTCTTATTCTGTTGCGTATTATCTGGGAATAGGAAATAAGCAGATGATGCAGATACAAAGTTTAGAAGATTTACAAACAGCATGTCTTGCGATGTTCGATTTCCAAACGAAAGATGAATGGATGGTAATGTTTCGTAAATTACTGATTATCGAGCAATTTAAAAATCCTGAAATGGCAGAAATCTATCGCAAGTTTTTTATTGAATTGCCGATACAATCGCAAGGAAATCTTTTTAGACAGTTAATTAC
>JAEWWQ010000135.1 GCA_023458855.1 Bacillota bacterium | reverse complement strand
TTCTGGATAAAATAATTGCCGGGTCATATGCCGCAAATATATTGTAGTAAAGGAGAAGTTCTGGCAGCAATCTACGAAGTGTCCTAAAAAGGAAAAAATAATGGACAACTTGTCCAGCGAAAATATCTTGACGTATAGTAAGATGTGATTTATGATAGTAAAAACAATGATGTTTGCAGAGACTTGAGAGTCTCAGTGCAGCATCATTTTTTTTTCAAATCACAACATGGAGTAAGAAGAATGGCACTTCAGGTAAAGCAAATTGTGGAACAGGAACTGTTAAAAGGAACAAAACTTGTAGCTGGCATGGCAGGAAATAATAATCTGATCAGCTGGATTAATGTGATGGAAATTTTAGATACACCGGATTCTGTCCAGAAGGGTGAATTACTAGTGACAACAGGATATCAATTAGATAATATTTCACTTCACGGGGATTTGATAAAACGCCTGAAAGAACGTAAAGTAAGCGGGCTTGCAATACAGACAGGGTACTATATTGATAAGATTCCGGAATATATCATTGAACAGGGAAATATTGAGCAATTTCCTATTTTAGAGCTGCCGGCAAATCTTACTTTTTCTGCAATTATGCATATACTGATGGAGCAGATCAGCATTCATACGATAATACGAGAAGAATCTGAAATGCAAAAACTTCAGAAAAGTGCATGTAGTGCCATACAGAAAAAGCATAGACTGCATTTAAAGGAAAGCGAAGAATTATATATTTTTCTGATTCGTTCCGTGGATAATCAGGTCAATGGCAAAAGAGCCGTAAGCAGAGGAATGACAGCGATTAGGAGTTTCTTAGAAGCACAGGCAGTTGACAGAAGCTGTTTTTATAAAAATATTAGGGAGAATGAAGCTGTCTTTTGTGTCATACTTGGAAAAGAGAACACCTGTCATGATGTTATTTTTGAACTTCGTATACAGCTTACACTACTATCGGAACAACAATATGTAGACTATTATGTGGGAGTACATGGAATAAATGAATTGGAACATATAAATGAGGCTTTTACAAATGCTTTGGAGTGCATTCATTTATTTGAAAGGATAGGCGCAAGAAGGGGTATCTGTTCCCATGATAACATACCGTTTTTTGAGTTGTTTGCCCGCATTCAGGAAAATAATCGCTCTGTTCTGCTCGGAAGTGAAGCCTTGCAAAAATTATTTGCCTATGACAGGGGAAATCATAGCCAGTATGTTTATACACTTCGTGTCTACCTGGCACATGAATGTAATGCTTCAAAGGCGGCCAGCCGATTGTTTATCCATAGGCATACACTGTTGAATCGTTTGTCAAAAATTACAAAAATCTGTCAGTTAGAATTGTCGGATTATTATACCAGGCTATACCTATCCCTTGCGTTGCTGGTGCATGACTTTTTTGCATTATAGTTTTGCAAAAAAATGCAAGTCCGATACCATAAAAATAAAATAGGAATGAAGAGTGTGCAATGAAGCAGGATTGGAAACAACCTTGCTATTTTTTTACATAAATTTAAGCACAAAAGAAGGAGAAAAGACTATGAAAAAATCAATGAGTGTGTTACTTGCGTTGACTCTGGCGACAAGTATGCTGGTGTCTGGTTGTGGGGCGGCAGGTTCTACGGCAGGCAGTAGTGAGACAACGGAAACAGCAACTGAAAGCGCGGCGGGAGCAGCCGCAAGTGACGTGGATACAAGTTCGTTTTTAAAGATTGCCGATTTAAATCCGAATACGGTGGATCCGCAGTGTACCACGGAGTATTATGTGGTAAGTATGAATATTTTCAACCGTTTAGTGGAAGTAAAAGCAAATGATAACGGTACTTCAGAAATAGTACCAAGTCTTGCAAAGAGTTATGAAGTATCCGATGACGGATTAACGTATACATTTACTTTGAATGAAGGAGTAAAGTATACAAATGGTGCAGATCTGACATCTGATGATGTATTGTATACTTTTACAAGACTTCTGACCTATGATAAATCACAGAACGGTGATGTGGTAAGCCAGATCAAAGGTGCAGCAGAATTACATGATGGGACGGCCGATACGCTGGAAGGATTTGAGACAGTTGACGACTATACCTTTAAAATAACCCTGGAAGAGCCATATGCAGCATTTCTTGCCTGCCTGTCTACACCCGCATGCTCCATTTTAGATAGAGAGACAACTGAAGAAGCAGGAGAAGACTTTGGACTGGTTCCGGAGAAAACAATTGGTACCGGCTATTTTGTATTCCATTCATGGACCTTTGAAAGTGAACTTGTATTGGTTGCCAATAAAGAATGTTGGGCAGGTGCACCGGCGTGTGATGGAATTGATATCAAAGTAGTACCGGATGAAGATACACAGAGAATGATGTTTGAAAATGGAGAACTGGATTTACTGGATCTTGACAATGCGCCAAGCCAGACAGACTACTTCCTGACAAATGATACGTATAAAGATCAAATTGCATCCGGTAATCGTGTAGGTATTTATTATATTGCAATGAATGAATCAAAAGAGCCACTCAATGATGTAAAGGTCAGAAAAGCAATACAGATGTGTATTGATCGTCAATCAATTCTGGATGCTTTGTTTGGTGGAAGGGGTACCATAGAAAATGGTATATTCCCTAACGGTCTGATCGGGCATAACAGTGAATTGGAAGAAATACCGTATAATGTAGAAGAAGCAAAGAAATTGTTGGCGGAAGCAGGTTATCCGGATGGATTTGAAATTGAAATTTCCCAGTCTTCAGAAGCCTCTAATACAACAGCTAATATTAATCAGGTCGTACAGGCCATGTTGCAAGAAATTG
>JAEWWQ010000134.1 GCA_023458855.1 Bacillota bacterium | reverse complement strand
TATTTGGAACCGTACTTGACTTTATGAAGGATCCAATTACCAGACTGTATCAAAAATATAGAATTGCATAAGGAGGAAAAAAATGGGAGATTTATCAAAGTTACCTAATATTGGAAGTGTTGTTGAGGAACAACTGAATATGGTGGGTATAAATACGTATGAGCAGCTGAAGAAAGTAGGGAGTAAACAGGCATGGCTCAGGATAAAAGCAATCGATGATTCTGCCTGTATCCATAGACTGTATGCATTGGAAGGTGCTGTTCAAGGTGTTAAGAAGACACAGCTTTCACCAGAAGTAAAATCAGAATTAAAGGAATTCTATCAGAATTCTCAGAAATATTAATTCATTTATTTACTTCAATGGAAGTCCCATTACTGACAAAGGTAACGGAGCCCTTTCTTGTAAGGTAGGTATGGCACCCGATACTGGTAAGGAGTGCAATCGTCTCATCGTCTTCTGGTTCATCGTCAGATGATGTGATGACGGCATAAGAAGGTGTGACTTTTTTCAAAAAATCCGGAAGCAGGGTCTGATAATGGCCGTGGTAAGGTACTTTCAGAAAGGTGCTGTGCAGATTGACAGAAGTATCGGTCAATAATTCCTGAAGTCTTGCATTCTCAGCATCACCCGTAAAAAGAAACGTATTATCTCCATGGGTTACCTGCATAACGAGAGAGGAATTATTGCTTTTGCTTTCTGCATATGTTGTGCAGTCAGGTGGTATAACATGATAGGCGATAGAATCCAGAGCGAAATCATAGTCGGATGTTACAATTTCGGGTGTTATGGAAGCAGTTGCAACAGCTTTCAGATAATCCTGGTACGCATCATTGTCTTTTACAGGGTAAGTTTGCAGGATATGTGAGATATCCATTTCTTTGATTATTTTTGCAGCACCGCCGACATGATCCTTATCAAAGTGTGTCAGAATGAGGTAATCAATTTTTTCAACACCTAAAGTTTCAAGAGCTTTCAAAATTTCTTTTCCCTCACCCTGTTCCCCGGTATCCAGTACTACAGTTGCATTTTCGGAGAGAAGCAACATAGCATCTGCTTTTCCGGCATCCAGACAAACGACGCGGAAAGAAGAGAAAGGAGATTCGCTGGTGATATTTGTGGTTCGGATTGATGCAAAAGAAAGGAGAAAAAATATTGACAGTAATAGAAACAAAGCTATAAAAATGTGTTTGATTCTTTTCATAAAAGGCCTTTCCGATACGATGAAAAATGTTTTTATTTCTTATGAATCATTATAGTACAAAAGAAAGAGCATGTATAGACCATCCATGGAAGATACCCAAAAGAACAGCATGGACAGATAAGAACTTTATTGCGTCTCAGAAGAATCTATGGTACTATATAGTTTGAGTATCAAACTATATGAAAAACAGGAAGGTGCCATCATGATAGTAGAACCAAAAGTAAAAGGATTTATTTGTACAACAGCACATCCGGAAGGATGCAGGGAAAATGTAAATAGACAGATTGCGTATATAAAAAAACAGGGAGAAATACAAGGTCCCCAAAAAGTGCTTGTAATCGGAGCGTCAACCGGTTATGGATTAGCTTCCAGAATTACTGCGGCTTTTGGATGTAAGGCTGCGACGATTGGTGTTATGTTTGAAAGGGAAAGCAATGGAAAAAGAACAGCAACACCCGGGTGGTACAATACAAAATCATTTGAGGATTTTGCATCGGAAGAGGGCTTGTATGCAAAATCTATCAATGGAGATGCATTTTCCAAAGAAGTAAAAGAACAGGTGATTGCAATGATCAGGCAGGATCTTGGCAAAATAGATATGGTAATTTACAGTCTTGCTTCACCGAGAAGGACAGTTTCGGATGGTACCACGTACCACTCTATACTGAAGACGACGGATAGTGATTTTACTAATAAGTCATGGAATCTTTCCAATAATACAATATCGGAAGCAACTATAACACCTGCGGATCAAGAGGAAATTGACGCAACCATAAAGGTCATGGGCGGCGAAGACTGGATGGAATGGATAGCTGCGTTGGAAGAGGCAGATGTACTGGAGAAAGATACCATTACGGTAGCGTATTCCTATATCGGGCCTGAACTTACCTATCCGGTATATAAAAATGGAACAATTGGCAGAGCAAAAAAGCATTTACAGGAATCTGCGGAAATAATTAATAAAAAATATGCCACAAAAGGGCTGCGTGCGTATATTTCGGTGAATAAAGCATTGGTAACGCAGGCAAGCAGTGCTATTCCAATAGTACCATTGTATTTTGCAATCCTTTATAAGGTTATGAAACAGAAAAATCTGCATGAGGGCTGTATTGAGCAGATAGGAAGACTTTTTAAAGATAAATTATATGGAGCCGGACAGTTAGATGTAGATCATGAAGGCAGAATCCGCATGGATGACTGGGAGATGCGTGAAGACGTGCAGCAGGAGACCATGGCCATTTGGGACAAGGTGAATTCAGAGAATATCTTAAAAATAGCCGATGTAGAAGGGTATTGGGAAGATTTCTATCATATGTTCGGTTTTCATTTTGATACCGTAGACTATTCGCAGGACGTTGAGATTTAATATGCTTCAGATAAAATAGGAGAACACCTTTTCTTGTGGTATCATAGGAGAAGGTGTTCTCCTGCTTTATGGATTTAAGGGAAAAAACTTATCATAGAACTTGGCGTCGCCAATTTGCAGATATATTTTGGGTCAGGTCAATATAATACAAGACAATCAAAATAGAGCATGTTATGATATTCAGCGTGAGTATTTGTGCCGTAAGAGCGGCAGATGGGAGCAGATATGGAAGAGCGAAGATGCGTGTATGATGAAAAATTAATGATTGAGGCATATCAGTTTGCAGGAGTTATGCAGAAGTTTCCCAATCATTTTCATGAGCACTTTGTGATTGGGTTCATCGAAAGCGGAAAAAGAAGGTTGTCCTGTCTGAATAAAGAATATGTCATTCATCCGGGAGATTTAATGCTGTTTAATCCCAGAGATAATCATACGTGTGAGCAGATTGACAATTCTTCATTGGATTACCGGTGCCTGAATGTTACGGAGACTGTCATGCAGAATACTATCCTTGAAATTACGGGGAAGAAATACTTTCCAAGATTTAAAGAGCAGGTGATTGCAGGTGCAGAGCAGGTACAAATGCTACGGGAATTGCATGAAATGATTATGCAGGGAAGTCAGGAGTTTCAAAAGGAAGAATTGTACTTATTTTTAATGGAACAGCTGATTGCTATTTATGCAGAATCCAGTCTGGCAGAGGAAGAATACAACTCAGAAATAGAAAAAATCTGCAAGTTTATGGAAGAATCTTATGCGGAAGCAATTACATTGGACGAGTTAAGTAAAATTGTTCATATGAATAAATATGTGCTCCTGCGTACATTCACAAAAGAAAAAGGAATTACACCTTATCAATATCTGCTAACGACCAGAATCAACAGGGCAAGAATTCTTTTGGAAAAAGGGACAGAGCCAGTTGATGCAGCAATGGATACAGGATTTTCCGACCAGAGTCATTTCACCAATGTCTTTAAAAAGTTAATAGGGGTGACACCGGGACAGTACAAATCAATAAGAGGAAAAGGATGACAGAAAATGATTGACAAAAAAATATTAAAGGGTCATTTAACAGCATTTATTACTATTTTTATCTGGGGAACAACATACATATCCACCAAGATCTTATTGCAAAGTTATGAACCGATAGAAATATTATTTTTTCGATTTGTGATAGGCTTTCTTTTGCTTTGTGTGATATATCCTAAATTCATGCATATAGAAAGAAAACATGAGATTTATTTTTTGCTGGCAGGGCTTTCTGGAATCACTTTTTACTATTTGTTAGAAAATATAGCGTTGGTATATACACAGGCCACCAATGTCGGTGTCATTATTTCAATTGCGCCGTTTTTAACAGCAATTTTAGCACATGTCTTTTTACACGTGGAAAGATTGAACCGGTATTTTTTTATTGGCTTCATAACAGCTATCATAGGAATCTGTTTTATGAGTTATAGCGGGAGCACTTCATTTTGTTTGAACCCTGTGGGGGATATTCTTGCTACACTGGCAGCACTTGTCTGGGCAATTTATTCCATATTGACCAGAAAAATATCAGAATTTGGCTATCCCGTTGTGC
>JAEWWQ010000133.1 GCA_023458855.1 Bacillota bacterium | reverse complement strand
TCATGGTGGAACAGGTATTCCTGATGATATGATTAAAAAAGCAATTGATCTTGGCGTTGCAAAAATCAACGTTAATACAGAATGCCAATTAGTATTTGCTGAAGCTACACGTAAATATATCGAAGCTGGAAAAGACTTAGAAGGAAAAGGATTTGATCCTCGTAAGTTATTAGCTCCAGGATTTGAAGCAATTAAAGCAAAAGTAAAAGAAAAAATGGAAATCTTTGGTTCTATCAACCAGGCATAATATTTCCGCACAAACGAGAAGAAACACGCTTTGCGAGTTCCTCTCGTTATCGCGGTATTCGTCAAATGTTTCTGCTAGCAGAACATTTTCCTCATTACTCGCGTAAATAGAAACTCCTACAGCATATGCTGTAGGAGTTTTTTGAGCTATAGGATTCAAGTGTCAAAAGCATATCATAGAACTTGGTTTCGTTAATTTGCACATACACTAACAATATCATAATTGATGCACAATATAGTTCGATGAGCAACTGTACGAAGCCGCTGGTACTTAGATTATGTATTTAATAATCTTATGTACCACTGCGTGCTGAGTCCAAGCGGGAGCGCGTTGCGAATGAACTATATTGTGCATCAATTTTTCATTCACATAAATTGTGCAAATTGACGACTCAAATATGTAAACAAGCTTTTGACACTTGAATCCTTATAGGGAAGTTTTTTTGGAGATGTACTCTTTTGTCATTGTGATTACTTCATCGGACAATAAAGTGATGGCAATTAAGTTAGGAACAGCCATAAATCCGTTCAAGGTATCAGAGATATCCCATACGAGATTTAGTGAAGTAACACATCCTACATAAATAACACAAATAAATATAATTTTGTATATTTTCACAGCCTTGTTCCCAAATAGATATTCCACTGCACGCTCTCCATAGTAGGACCATGCCAGCAATGTAGAGAATGCAAATAATATAATACTGACAGATACAAATTTACCGCCAAAAGGAAAGACAGAAGTAAAGGCTTTACTTGTTAAGACAGTACCACTGGTTACCACGATGCCTTTATCGATATCTGCCAGATATTGTTCCATATTATAAACACCGCTTGTAAGGATAGCAAGCGATGTGATGGTACAAACAACCAATGTATCGACAAATACTTCAAAAATGCCCCACATACCCTGTATGACCGGTTCTTTAACATCTGATGCGGAGTGAACTGTGACAGAAGAACCAAGGCCGGCTTCATTGGAGAAAACTCCCCTTGAAATACCCTTTTGCATGGCAAGCGCAATCCCATAACCAAGAGTGCCTGCACCAGTGGCTTTCAAATTAAATGCTTCCGAGAAGATTAACACAAACGAAGCTGGGATTCTTGCATAATTTATGAGAATAACGAACAATCCTCCCAGAACATAGAAGAGGGCCATGAAAGGTACGAATTTATCAGTCACACCTGCAATACGTTTGATCCCGCCTAATATAACCATAGAAACAAAAAACATTAATAGAATACCTGTAATTCTTTGATCAACACCAAATGATTCTTTTAAACCGCATGCAATGGAATTTGCCTGTGTCATATTCCCGATACCGAAGGAAGCAAGTGCACAAAAAGCTGAAAAAATAAAGGCTAACCATTTCAGGCCAAGCCCCCTTTCTATATAGATCATTGCACCGCCGATCCAATTTTCTTTTTTATTCTTGTAACGATATTTAATACCAAGTGCATTTTCAGCATAAATCGTCATCATACCAAGAAAAGCAGAGATCCACATCCAGAAGATAGAACCGGGACCACCTGTAACAATTGCAGTAGCAACACCAGCGATATTACCAGTTCCGATTGTGGCGGCAAGTGCTGTGCATAAAGATTGAAATTGTGAAATGGCATGTTTGTCATTTGTTTTAATCGCTTTTTTATTACGGAATAATTGCAGAAATGTGGCATCCATCCAGTCATGAATGTGTGAGACTTGAAATATGCCGGTTCTGATTGTAAACATAAGTCCGACGGAAAGAAATGCGACTAACATGACAGGTCCCCAGATAAAAGAATTGAGTGAACTGTTTATACTTGTCAGAATATGAATAAAACTTTCCATAATTCCTGTTCCTTCCAGCCTGATAAGACAGATAAAGAGCAATTTGTATATTATAATATGATACAAACGCTAAAATCATGAAAATAATTTATAATAACTGGATATTTCTCGAAAAAGAAAACTGCGATATGAGGAAAAAGAACCCTGAAAAGGGAGGATGCCAAGTAAACCTATGTTTACTTGGCATTTATTATGAAAAAGTTATTTAAAAGTATTATTAATACTGTGTCTGGTGTTTTTAATATTTGTTTGTTTCTTATAATGATAGTATACGGAAAAGATTTGTATAAACAGTGTTGCCTGAATTAAGTTTTTTTAAATTAAATATGAACAAACTATGAATGAAAAACATAAAAAAAAGGCTCTGCAAGAGCCTTTTTGGTTAAAAAGTATATAAAAAGTCTACAATTTATCCGGATTAGGGTAATCTACACCAAATGTATCAACAGTCATGGTTTTTATTTGCTGAGATACAAGAGGTCTGTCTGAATAGTCCGTATTTGTTTCGGCTATCTTATCTACGATATCCATACCTTCTGTAATTTTACCAAAAGCAGCGTAGGCGCCATCTAAGTGGGGAGCGTCTTTGTGCATAATAAAAAATTGGGATCCGGCTGAATCAGGATGCATACTTCTTGCCATAGACAGGACACCTGCTGTATGAAGAAGGTCATTTTCCACACCGTTAGATGAAAATTCCCCTTTAATACTATACCCAGGACCACCCATACCAGTTCCTTCCGGACAGCCGCCCTGAATCATGAATCCCTTGATGACTCTGTGAAAAATAAGGCCATCGTAAAATTTTTTCTGAATAAGAGATATAAAGTTATTTACCGAAATGGGAGCAATTTCAGGAAAAAGTTCCGCCTTCATAATATCTCCGTTTTCCATCTCGATAGTTACAATTGGGTTCTGTGCCATTTATTTAGTTCCTTTCTTGTTTCATAATTGTATATAAAAGATATTGTAACGAATAATCCAAGGTTAGTAAAGTTAAAAATAGTACAGAGGTAGAAATAGTACAAAAGGTAATCTGGTATGAATTTTATCTACTTTTCTAGCTGATAAAAGTGTGGTATGATGTTCAGTGGGAACTTTTGCAAAGGTTCGGTAATGTGAGGTGAGAGATGTTATGTCAAGGCATAACAAATAAATATGACTGAAAAAAAAATAGAGACAGAAAAAATTACAATTGAGGAAGAAAATATAGATTTTGTTGTGATTGAAAGAGCTGGAAAAATTCTCAGGGAGGGAGGTCTGGTCGCTTTTCCAACAGAAACTGTATATGGACTTGGCGGAGATGCGTTGAATCCACAATCCTCTGGAAAGATATATGCAGCAAAAGGAAGACCCTCTGACAATCCTCTGATTGTACACATAGCTAACATGCAGGCATTACAGAAGATAGTAACGAAGATTCCGGAAGCAGGGAAGAAGCTGGCGGATGCTTTCTGGCCGGGACCACTGACTATGATCTTCAATAAAAGTGATGTAGTACCCAGGGAAACAACGGGAGGACTTGATACGGTTGCTGTCAGAATGCCAAGCCATAAGATTGCTCTGGCACTGATTGAAGCGGCGGGGGGCTATATTGCAGCACCAAGTGCCAATCTATCAGGAAAACCAAGCCCTACACTGGCTAAGTATGTAGCCGAGGATATGGATGGAAGAATTGAAATGATTATAGACGGTGGTGAAATTGGTATTGGACTGGAGTCTACTATTGTGGATCTGACCGATACCATACCAACGATTTTACGACCTGGATATATTACACTGGAGATGCTGACAGAGGTATTGGGTGAAGTAAAGGTAGACAGGACGATTCTGGATGGAAACAGTAAGCAGGCTCCAAAGGCCCCGGGAATGAAATATCGGCATTATGCTCCAAAGGGTGATCTTACGATAATAGATGGCAATGAAGGAGCTGTCCGTGAAATGATAAATAAACTGACAAAAGAGAAGCAGCAAAAGGGAGAAAAGGTAGGAATTATTGGTACGCAGGAAAATATTGCATATTATTCGGCTGATTCGGTTAAGAGCGTCGGAAGCCGCTCAGATGATGAATCCATAGCCAGGGCACTCTATCAATTTTTGCGTGAATTTGACGATGAAAATGTTACAGTTATTTATTCAGAAGCATTTTCGACGGTCGGAATGGGACAGGCAATTATGAATCGGCTATTAAAGGCAGCCGGTCATAAAATTATATATTTATAAAAAGAAAAGGAGACTACTATGATAGCAATAGGTTGTGACCATGGCGGATATGACTTGAAACAAGTGATATTGAAGCATCTGGATGAAAGAGGAATCGCTTATAAAGATTATGGTTGTATGAAGAAGGAATCTTGTGATTATCCGGTATATGGACGGGCAGTTGCCAAATCCGTAGCAAGCGGTGAATGCGAAAAAGGAATTGTGATATGTACCACTGGAATCGGCATTTCAATTACAGCAAATAAAGAAAAGGGAATCAGGGCAGCATTATGTGCCGACCCATTGTCAGCACAACTTACCAGACTTCATAATAATGCAAATGTATTAGCGATGGGAGCAGGAATTGTAGGTCCGGAACTTGCCAAGAATATCGTAGACACTTTCTTGGATACTAAGTTTTCCAATGAAGAAAGGCACATACGCCGGGTTGACCAGATCGAAGAATAACATAATATATGCGTGTGGAAGGCGCACCCCAGGAGGAAGGAAGATGAATAAAGTAGTAATTATGGATCATCCGCTGATTCAGCATAAAATCGGAGTTATCAGAAGAAAAGAGACAGGAACAAAGGATTTCAGACAAACAATCGGTGAGATTGCAATGCTGATCTGCTATGAAGCGACAAGAGATCTTCATCTTGCAGATGTTGAAATAGAGACGCCTATTTGTAAGACAATAGTAAAAGAATTAAAAGGTAAAAAAATGGCAGTCATCCCAATTCTTCGTGCCGGACTTGGCATGGTAGATGGTATGCTGACTCTGATTCCAGCGGCAAAGGTAGGGCACATTGGACTGTATCGGGATCCGGAAACACTGGCACCTATAGAATATTACTGTAAACTTCCTGCCGATTGCGCAGAAAGAGAAATATTTGTAGTGGATCCTATGCTTGCAACAGGAGGTTCTTCTGTTGCTGCAATTCAGATGCTAAAAGATAAAGGGTGCAAGAATATTCATTTCATGTGTATCATTGCTGCACCGGAAGGAATTGCAAAGATGCAGGAAATGCACCCGGATGTTGATGTATATGTAGGTGCATTGGATGAGAGGCTGAACGATCATGGTTATATTATCCCAGGACTTGGAGACGCAGGGGATAGAATTTTTGGTACAAAATAAATTTCGCTGTTGAGATTGAAAAGAGGAAATGCATATGAGCAATAAACGAGAGAATTATATATCCTGGGATGAATATTTTATGGGAATATCCAAGTTATCAGGTCTGCGTTCCAAAGATCCTCATACACAGGTGGGAGCCTGTATTGTAAGTCAGGACAATAAGATTCTTTCCATGGGTTATAACGGATTTCCGATGGGCTGCTCCGATGATGCATTTCCATGGGCCCGGGAGGGAGAGGAATTGGATACGAAATATCCATATGTCACTCATAGCGAACTGAATGCCATTCTAAATTACCGGGGTGGCAGCCTGGAAGGAACAAAATTATACGTATCATTATTTCCCTGCAATGAATGTGCCAAGGCCATTATTCAGGCAGGTATTAAGACGATCGTGTATGATTCGGATAAATATGACGGCACACCGTCGGTAGAGGCCTCTAAGAAAATGCTGAAAGCTGCCGGTGTTGAATTTTACCAATACAGGAGAACTGGTCGCAAAGTAGTTCTTGAGTTTTAAGGGAGGTGCGGGGATGAAAAAGGCACTTGGGAAAGTGCTCACTACCTTATTGGCAATCATTGTATTAACTACCGGAATGCGTGTGCAGGCGACAAGCTCAACACTCGACAAATTGAATAAAGCAAAACAGGAAAAAAATCAGACACAGTCACAGTTGAATGATAAGAAAGAACAAATCGACAATTTGGAAGATACCAAGCAGGGACTTCAAGGCGAACTCAATAACTTTAACAAGCAATTGACAGAAGTGTCGGATAATCTTGAAAAGCTGGAGCAGGAAATTTCCGAAAAAAATGATGAAATCACAAAAACCAAAGCCGATTTAGAAGAGGCAAAGGAAACGGAAGAATACCAATATGAATGCATGAAGAAAAGAATAAAATTCATGTATGAACGAGGGGATAGTGCTTATCTGGAGATGGTTTTTTCGTCACGGAACTTTGGTGATTTTTTAAACAAGACAGAGTACATAAATAAGGTATCGGAATACGACCGTAAGATGCTGGTGGAGTATCAGGAGATCAAAAATACCGTTGCAGAAAAAGAAGCAGCTCTGGAACAGGAAAAAGAAGACCTGGATACCATGAAGGCTGAAGTAGAAGAAAAGCAAAAAGAAGTGGAGACACTTGTGGCTAAGACGTCCGGTTCCATAGCCGGTTATTCCGGTCAGATATCTGTAGCGGAACAGGAAGCACTCGCATACGAGGCGCAGATGGCGCAGCAGGAGGCAAATATTGCGGCGTTGAAAAAGCAATATGAGCAGGAACTTGCTATGTCCAAATTAGCAGCCGCTTCGGCAAAGAGAGATATTTCGCAGGTTACATTTTCTGATACTGACAGAAAGATGTTAGCAACGATTATCTATTGTGAAGCAGGTGGAGAGCCTTATGCGGGAAAACTTGCAGTCGGTGCGGTTGTTGTGAATCGTCTTCTGAGTTCCTGCTACCCTGATACGATAACAGGAGTCATTTATCAGAGAAAGCAATTTTCACCTGTAACCAGCGGACGATTTGATCTGGCGCTTGCCAGCGGTACGGCAACGAGCAGCTGCTATCAGGCGGCGGATGAAGCGATGGCTGGTAATACCAATGTAGGGAACTGTGT
>JAEWWQ010000132.1 GCA_023458855.1 Bacillota bacterium | reverse complement strand
GTATTTTGGGGAAGCGTAAATATGAATAATATCGTAAAATTTGCTAGGAATCTAAAAATAAAAACAAAGATCATAATTATCTATATTTCTATTCTGATTATATCCATATTACTTTCTTTCGGCGTATTCCGGATTATCAATGCACGATACATTGAGCAGGAAGTTGGTACTGTTGCCATGCAGACAGCGGGTGCGCTAAAGGGAAATATGGATTTTATCTTTGAAAATGTATCTCAGTTTTCCAACCTGATTTATTTTGACAAAAATGTGCAGGATTCTCTGAATCAGATTAAGGATACATCCATTGATCCTGTCATTCAGCAGACTCTGAAAAAAAGTCTTGTAAACATGCTTCTTTCCGGAGATTATATGGAAAGTGTATTTATATTTGATAAATATTATAACTCTTATTCTTCAACAAAAGTAGGGCCGGTATTGGTACATAATGACAAGATAAAGAATACCACATGGTATCAGGAAACGAAGAAAAAGAACGGAGGAATTGTATTTGCACATGGTACGGAAGATGTCCTGACTTATCCTACACGTAAAGGAAAAAATAATATTATCTTATCCAGGATTATCAGTGATACGAATAGTTATGAGCCGATAGCGACACTTTTGATAACCATTGATGAATCCACGTTTCTGGAATATTTTGATGCGGTTGGTGAGCAGTATGATTCTCAATACTGTATCGTAGATTCTTCTAATCACTACATCATACACCCTTCAGGGTATGTTTCTGATATGGATGTGCTTATCTTACAGAATGAGATTCAAGGCTCTGGTTACCGGGCTATGAATTATAATAACCAGAAAACAATTGTAGTAAAACAAGAGCTTGGCATTCAGGACTGGAGTCTGGTAGGAATCATGCCTATAGATGACAAACAGATCATGGGAAATTTTCAAAAATCCCTGATAGCCTTAATTATTGGATTTAATATACTAGTTATATTAATTTGTTCGGTCACATTGGTACGGCTGATTTTTCATCCGTTATCCAAAATTCAGGATTATATGGCTTTGGTGGAACAGGAACAATTCAAAGAAATTCCAATTGTAGATCAGCGGTCGAATGAGATAAATGACCTGAAAAAAGGATTTAATTCCATGGTACATGCCATAGAGCAATTGATAGAAAAGATAAAAATAGAAGAAAAAACGATTGCCAAAAATGAATTGGATCTGATACAGGCTCAGATCAATCCCCATTTTCTGTATAATACACTGGATGCGGTATCCGCGCTTGCTTTACTGGGAGATAGTGACAGCTGTTTTAAAATGACGCAGGCATTAGGGATGTTTTACCGGAACAGCCTGAACAGCGGAAAGGAATTAGTGACGGTAGAAGATGAGATAGATTGCATCAAAAGTTATATCACAATTTTGAATATGCGGTACAATAACCGCATTAATTTGCAATGTGACATTGAGGAGAAAATCTTAAACCTTAAGATATTAAAGTTAATCCTGCAGCCTATTGTGGAAAATGCAGTGCATCATGGCATTCGTAACCGTGAAGGGGAAGGGAATATTGTAATCAAAGGGTACCGGGATGAGGAAGAGATTATTTTTATCATCACAGACAACGGAATTGGAATGAATGAAGAACAGATCCAGGATATTCTGGAGGGCAGAAGCCAGATATCAAAGTCTGGATTTGGCCTTCACAGTTCTATCCAGCGAATTTCATTATTCTATGGCATTGAGAAGCCAATTACAATTACGAGTGAAATGGACTATGGTACAGAGATTACTATTCGCACAAGGGTGCTGAAAGGAGGCTTCTAGATGAGTATAAGGGTATTAATTGTAGATGATGAAAAACTGGAAAGGGTATTGATCTTAAAAGCACTTGACTGGGAAAAAGAAGGATTTGAAATCATAGGGGAAGCCGGAAATGGAGAAGAAGCACTGGAATTCTTCAAAATGAAATCGCCGGATCTGATTATCACTGATATTAACATGCCTTACATGGATGGCGTACAATTGGCAGAACAAATCAAGAAAATGAATGCCATGTGCAGGGTTGTAATGGTTACAGGGTATCGTGAATTCGAATATGCAAGACAGGCATTGCGGATCGGGGTCGAAGATTTCCTGCTGAAACCAATTAATATAGATGAGATAAGAGCAGTGGTACAAAAGATAAAAGACGAGCTGGAAGAACAGATGGGGTATCACAATGAATATCGTATCTTAAAAGCCGATATGCAGGAAAATAAACATATTGTGATGGAAAGTTTTTTACAGAGACTGGTAGAAAACCGTATTGAGGAAGAAGAGGGACTTCGCAAGCTGAATCTCTACAGCTTGGAACAGATTGCAGAGAATTGCGTCTGCATGAATATAAAGGTAACAAAAAATAAAAAGTATGACACAAGTGTCATGTTAAAGAGAATTCAGGAAGATATAAAGCCGGATATCTGTTTTATTCATTATATGGACAGTATCATCCTGTATTTTACGAATATGTCTTTCGATACGATCTGTATACTTGGAGAACAGATCAGACAAATCATAAATCAGGAATACGGCAGTAAAGTTGAGATTGGAATCAGTAACAGACAGGTGCGATTTCAAGGAATCTCTAATGCTTATCGCGAAACAGAAGAGGCAATCGCAGCCAGTGTTATATTGGGACGTAACCGCTGTATTACTTATAAAGAATATGAAGCAGCAAAACCGAGCGGACAGGAAAAGACTGATATTCGATGGAAAGATTTTATATTTAATGTAGAAAGTGGTGTATGGAACAAGGCAGAAGAGGATATCATCCGGTATTGTGACTATATTAAACGACAGGGAATCTTAGATAAATCTTATATCCGCCTGATGGGAATGGATATGATTTCCAAAGCGTCCACAATTCTCTCAAAGCATGGAAAGAGCCTGGAAGAAGTGATAGATGAGGACCTTTATGAAAGCATCAGACAGATAGAAAGTGTTATGGAACTGGAAGAATATCTGAAAAAAGTAATGCGCAAGATCATGGAATACTCGGATAGTATCCGGGCAAAAAAAGGAAACAGCCTTATTGACAGTGCATTGAAATACGTCAATCAAAACCTGCATGATTCAGAACTGTCGCTTCGTATCGTAGCAAAAGAATTATATGTAAACGAGAGCTACCTGAGTCGGATATTCAAACAGGAAACAGGAGAAAGTCTGATAGAATATATTACCAGAAACCGGATTGAAGAGAGTATTCGGTTATTGAATACAACTGATATGAAAGCGTACGAAATCGCGGAATTTGTCGGCATCAAAGATCCGCATTACTTTAGTATCTGCTTTAAGAAACAAGTAGGTGTGACAATTAAGGAATACAAAAATCGGGACATAGTGTAGAAGCTTAGAGTGGGCTTCGTATGAAAGGTAAGAATCTTTACGGTAAAATTATTGTACGTAAAGATTTTTACCTTTTCAGACAAAATATTAAATTGAGTCAAAGATGATTTTTTTATATACTTTTAGTAACATAAAAGCATGCTTATGTGTGAGGAAAAATCCTAAGAAAACCAGAAATTTCATATCGGGTGGAGGAATGAAATGAAGAAAATAATGAAAAAAGTATTATCTGCGATATTGTCAGCCGCAATGGTTATGTCGATGACTGGATGCGGTCAGAGTACAACAGGTACTGAATCAGCAGAATCCAAGAACGTTGCAACAGAAGAAGCAGCAAGTGCGGAAGCCGGCGCAGCTGATGGCGAAAAAGTAACTTTGAATGTATGGCATCAGTGGTCCAATGATACGAACGAATTGAAGGCAATCTATGATAAGGCAGTTGCAGATTATATGGCAGAAAATCCAAATGTAACAATCAACACGGAAACATTGGATACAGAAGCGTATAAAACAAAAATATCGGCAGAATTTGCAGGGGATGCAAGCGGTATCGATGTATTCTACTATTGGGGTGCCGGCATGGCAAGAAAATTAGTCAATGCAGATAAACTGCTTCCTCTGGATGAGTATATTACAGACGATGTAAAGAGCAAAGTGCTGGAGGGATCAACCAGTGCGTTCGAATTTGATGGAAAGTTATATTCGTTACCGTCATTTTCATGGTATATGACATTGTTCTGCAATAAGGATTTATTTGACAAGGCAGGTGCAGCCATTCCGACCACCTATGATGAATTGTTGGATGCCAGCAAGAAATTGCAGATGCTGGATGGAGTAACACCAATTGCAGCAGGAGCAAAGGACGGATGGAATGCAGCATTTATCTACCAGGCAATGGCGTTACGCGAAGTAGGTGCTGCGGATATCAACAGTATGTTGGCGGGAGAAACAGAATTTGGCGGAGATGGTTACAAAAACGCAGCTGACAAAGTCGTGGAATTATACAATGCAGGCGCATTTGGAAAAAATCCGTTAGAGTCAGGCAATGATGATGCGAACTCAGCATTTATCAGTGGAACAGCTGCAATGAGGATCATGGGAAGCTGGTTTGCAAATCAGGTATACACAGACGATACAGCAACCATCGATCCGGAAAATGTAGTTGCATGTAAGATTCCGATGATTGACGGTAAAGGTAAGGATACCGATTACTGCGGCGGATTCGTAGAATCTTTCTGGGTAAATAAGAATACAAAGAATCCGGATGAAGCAGCCAAATTTGCTATTTATATCAATGAAAAAATGGGCGTAGCAGCATACGAAACAGGATCTGGTTTCAGTGGATGGAAGACAGAAGCAGACGAAAGCAAGTTAAATCCATTATTCATTCAGATTAAAGATCTGTTAGGAAGCAGTGTGGAGGGTGTGCTTGCATGGGATACTTCTTTAGATTCAGAACCGGCAACGATTCACAACGAACAGACACAGACATTATTTGCACCAAATGCTGATACGGAGAGTTTCATAGCAGAACAGGAAGCAGCGATCAATCAATAGACAATGGCATCTGTAGATTAAGGACCAACTCTAATAGGGTATCACTTTGAGAATAGGTGGTACCCTTTTTTTATCAAAAGCAGTAAAAAAGGAGACTATTATGGATAAAATGTTAGGGAAGAAAAGGTATGTGGCAGTATTCGTATTACCGGCATTGCTCGCATTCTTGTGTTTTGCAATTGCACCACTGATTACAACAGGTATATACAGCTTATTTGACTATGACGGCATTGGAAAAATGGATTTTCTGGGCCTTAGAAATTATATAAAATTATTTACAGAAGACAGATATTTCCCGGAAGCGTTAAAAAATTCCTTCCTGCTGGCAGGAGCATCTGTTTTCATCCAGCTGCCAATCTCTCTTGCGCTTGCATTGGTACTCTCAAAAGGAGTGAAAGGAGAAAAAGCATTCCGCACGATTTATTTCATACCGGTAGTCATATCCAGTATGGTAATCGGGCAATTATGGATGAAGATATTCCATAGCCAATATGGCTTACTGAATATTTTTATCCGCTTCTTAGGATTCAAAGACTTTGAATTTTCGTGGTTATCTGATCCATCCAGTGCATTTTTAAGTACCGTGGTACCGAGTGTGTGGCAGTACATAGGATATCATATGTTAATTTTCTATGCAGGTATCAAGTCTATTTCCAGTGATTACTACGAAGCCGCCAGAATTGATGGCGCTACGAATTTACAGGTGGCAGCTAAAGTTACGATTCCTTTATTGGCACCAGTGGTAAAGACCTGCATGGTGTTTGCCCTGACAGGTTCCCTCAGAGCATTTGATCTGATCTATGTTATGACGGGTGGGGG
>JAEWWQ010000131.1 GCA_023458855.1 Bacillota bacterium | reverse complement strand
CCATTTTTACTGACTCAATAGCCGCATCTTCTTTTTTATCATCCGTTTCAATCTCAATACTTTTAAGCGTATCCAAGGAAGCTAAGATACTTGCGCTTTTCGTCTTGGTGTTTGTCAGATTCACTTTCGCTGAGATAATTTGTCCATCAATCATTCCACATGATGTTTTATAACCTAATAACTGCCCTTCTGAGTATCCACATCCTAAAGAATACCCAGTCAGTGTTTTAACCTCTGTAGTTTTTAATGAAGTATGAGTAGGTCCTGCCTCACCTGGATACCTGCCCCACTCTGAATACGATGCACAATAATATCCACAGACACTACACCAGCCTCGGTATCTGCGGTCTCCGTTTCCATCTTTGTCTCCCCAGCTATTCTTATCTTTCACCCAGGCTCCAGAGCAGGAAGGATGGATATAGGAAATATTATAGTTTGGTTTTGTATAACATCCGCCTCCAGTAGAACTACTTCCCGTATGATAATGTCTGTCCTCTATTGTGTAGCAGCCTCCGCCGCAAGTCGCAGATCCTTCATGATGATGATATTCATATTCCACATCGGCATTGATTCCTGACACGCTGTCAACACCTGCTGCAAATGCTGCCGTATACAGATTTAAGATATTATTATTAATTTCTCCAAAAGAGGCATCCGAAACGGTACTAATACCTTTGTCAGTTAACGTGGATGCCAACAAAGCTTTTCCGTCACTGACAGATTGAAAACAATCATTTACTTTTAAGTTAAGATCACTGATAGAGCCTGTATTTTCTCCGACTCTTGTATCAATATCCTGAATTGCTTTTTTATTCTCTACGACCAGATTGTTCATATTTCCGATAGATTCCTGATTGATCGCTACTGCATCATGCAGACCAAGGATGCTAAGTCTGTTATTTTCAATCTGTTCCCGTAAAGAAGAATCTACGCCATCCACCATATCTTTAAAGTTATTGTTAAGATTATTCATTGCTTCATCTGTATCCGTTTTCATGCTGCCTAATGCTGTGTCAGTATCTGATTTCAAATTTGCAATCGCATTGTCTGCATCTGATTTTACATTTAAAATAGAGTCACTTAAATGATTATCAGCTTCTTCCATTTCAGCATAAATATCTGTAAGATTACTAGTAATCTCATTGATATATTGATTGATCTCATCTTTTAACTCACTGATTTTTTCTGAATAATCTTTAGAAGTATCCGTTTTCATTTGATTTAAAAGGATATTGAATTCATTTACGATTTTATTGAGCTTATCATCTGACTCATCCGAGACATTATCTACATGATTATTGATTTTTGAAAGCTGCGTATTCAACTCTACCAGCCTTGTGTATAGGTCAATATCTGTTCGCTTCAGTTCATCATCGACGTTGATCAGGGTTGTCGTTGTATTCGATATTTCATTGACCGCCTCTACATCCGCTTTTCTGGATAACTGAACTTTCAGCTCATTTAATAATTCCTCGAAATGATTTGTTTTTGTGTTCAGTTCTGTGAGATAACCCTTATAGTCATTTTGAATAAAATACCCCATGTTATCTATAATGGAAGTAATTTCATCTTCTGTGAGATAAGAAAGTGATGAAAGTTTTTCATTCAGTTGTTCCTTTATAGATTTGATTTTTTCATCTATTTCGGGTTCCTCCAGAATATTACTTTCTTCCATAATCGCATTGACTGTTTTGGTAACCTCGTCCATTTGATCTTCATCAAGCGTCCCGCCTGTCTGTGTATGAATGTACTTATTCGTAATATCAAATAACTTGTTGATTGAATTATCAACTGGAAAAAAAAGAAATACTGACGCAATGGCCAGTATTCCAATGATTGCTGCTATGATGATATATCTTTTATTACTCCTGATTTGTTTCTTTATATTATCCGTCTTTTTTAGTATATCTGACATTGTAATCTCCTTCATAATTTTTCTATTGTTTGGTTTCATCTGTTTCCTCATCCCTTCGTTCCTGTAATGCGCGTTGTTCTGCAATCTTTTCATGAATGTTTGTGTTATAGAGCCTGTAAAGATCTGTATCTTTATTGATTTGGTTATCAAATGGAATCACTACAGAACCACATTTGATCAGCCCCATTCCACTTGACGTATTCGTGACGAATCGAAGCTGCGCTTCAGATACGCCAATTACCTCTGCCATTTTGGAGCTGTCCGTGTTAGCCTGTTTTAAAAGTGCCACAAATTCTGAATTTGCGAGCATTGTTGTTGCCGTATAGTTTTGCAATAAATCCACAATATTCTGTGTGATTCCCGTACATAATCCACCCTGTTTTCTTACCTTCTTCCATAACTGCTGCAGATACTTTGCTGAATACTCAGAATTTAACAATACATGAAACTCATCAATATAGAGCCAGGTTGCCCTTCCCTTCTTTCCATTCTCCACGATTCTCTGTTGGATAGATTCCATCATAACAAGCATTGTAATAGGACTTAGTTCCGTCCCTAGATCCCTGATTCCATAGACTGTAAAACGGTTATCTACATCTACGTTTGTATGGTGATTAAAAATATTCAACGATCCACTAACAAATAACTCAAGTGAAAGTGCAATGTCCTTTGCTTCTTCCTCTGGCTGTGCAAGAAGCAATTCATAAAAATCGCTCATAACAGGAACATATTTCTCCGTGCCAAACTTGTTGGGCTTACTCTGTGCAATATCAATATACAGCTTTCTAACGCATCTATCGATAATAGACTTCTGTCTGGAATTCAGCGAATCTCCGATACACTGCTCGCACAGTCCCAGCATGAATTCGCCCTTCTCTCTTATCAGCCCTTTGCTATCATTCTGGTCTAAACTCCATACATCCATCTCAAGCGGATTCACATAATTCTCCGTGTATGTAGACATATTGACCACAGTGCCGCCGTAAGTGAAAGCAATATCGAAGTATTCATTCATGGGATCAATTACGATGATTTCATCATCTCCCGACAAGAACACTGACCCCATCTCCATCTTACAGAAGAAAGACTTTCCAGAACCAGGTACACCGAATACAAATCCGTTACCGTTAATCAGCTTCTTACGATTTCCATTGTTTACATTCTTTGAAATCTGATTGATTCCATAATAGTTGCCGCTGTTGTCATTCAGCTCCTGTACATTAAATGGCATCAACACTGCAAGTGACTGTGTGAGCATTGTTCTCATAGTCTCCACCTGTCTTACTCCAACCGGTAACGCTGTATTTAATGCTTCTCTTTGTTTCAGATAATGGGTATCAATGATACAACTATTACGTTTTCCGATAGTCTGCACAGTCTCTGTGATACTTTTAAGTTCCTTCTTACTTTCTGCCATCAGGATAATAGATACCGCCACAAAGAACAGGCACTGGTCATTCTCGCGCACATCATCCATAATTGCTTCAATTTCTTTTTTCTCGGTCCTTTTTCCATAGGAGATTTCAGTGGAAAAGTCATTATTTTTATTACGAACTCGCTGCTGTTTGATGATATCCGATTCAATACCGAGATATTTCTTCTGTAAAGTCTTCGTCGTCAGATCCTTTGGAACCGGTACAACATCAATACTTGTAATAGAGTGTACTGGAAGGGATGTGATTTCGTTAATAAATCGATCCGACAAACTGCTTGGATATTTCTTAATGAAAAGTGCCTTACAGAACTTACTCTCATCCTCAAAATGATCCGGGAAGAATTGCAACATCCCATTACATAAATCATTCTTAAAATCTCTTCCTACTTTCTTCGCTTCCTTGATATCAAAATCAAAGAAGCCTTCCTCTCCAAGATGATAAAAATCATGGACTACTTTTAATCTTTCATTCCCACTTAACGGTATAATCTCCGCCCCAAGTTCAATAAAAGCCTTATGAATCGTTGCCTCCAAGGTTGCAAACTGTGCCTTTGCCTCCTCGAAATTCTTACGTTCAATCGTAATGGTCAGGTATCTTTCCTGCTCGATTCCCTGCCTGCCCTCTAAGATTTTTTCCTCAATGATGTCGTTATAAATCTTACGAAAGTGATTGAATCCATCTTCCTGCTCTCCAATCAGTACCGTATCTCTTAAGTCCGCCATGCTCTTATTCTTATTGTTAATCGTGATTTTATAATTGCAGTCCAAGGAATTTAAGAACTTACAATATCTTTCAAATATTTCAATCTGCTCATCTTCTGTGGCAGTGGTGTAATTAATATCCTGAAAGCGGTAGCATTTAGTATACTTATTCAAGGATGTTTTTTGTCCTTTGGCTACCTCAAAGATACCGTTTTCTGCGACTGCCATAATATCAATGGTTTCCTGTATCGATTTTGGAGTTTTATAAAGCGGTTCACTCGCTTTTTTTAGCTCCTTGAATCCATCTGTAAATAAACCCATATTTCTAACCTCTCTTTCATGCAAACTCTGCATTGCCTGGAACAATCCAGGC
>JAEWWQ010000130.1 GCA_023458855.1 Bacillota bacterium | reverse complement strand
GAATTTTATCTTTCCAAGATGATTTGCTGGAAGAATTAGAAGGTAAAATTGCAAATACCACAGGCTTTTTGGTTGTTGATCATGAAGTGAAGCTATACGGGTATTGTAAAGAATGTAGGAGGAAAATTGATTGAAACAAAATAAAAATGAAAATGGTTCTAAGCTGAAGGTTATTCCGTTAGGAGGTTTGGAACAGATTGGTATGAACATTACTGCCTTTGAATATGAGGACAGTATTGTTGTGGTAGATTGCGGGCTTAGCTTCCCGGCCGATGATATGCTCGGGATTGATCTTGTTATCCCGGATGTTACGTATTTAAAAGATAATATTGACAAGGTAAAGGGATTTGTGTTTACGCATGGTCATGAAGATCATATCGGAGCACTCCCGTATATACTGAAGGAAATGAGCGTTCCTATCTATGCGACCAGACTTACGATGGGTATTATAGAGAATAAATTAAAAGAACACAATCTTACGAATAATGTACGAAGAAAAGTGGTAAAATTCGGACAGATCATTAATCTGGGATGTTTCAGAATTGAATTCATTAAGACGAATCATAGTATTGTTGATGCGGCAGCACTTGCAATCTACTCTCCAGCCGGGATTGTGGTACACACGGGTGACTTTAAAGTTGATTATACACCTGTATTCGGAGATGCAATTGATCTGCAGCGCTTTGCAGATCTGGGCAAAAAAGGAGTACTTGCACTGATGTGTGATAGTACCAATGCGGAACGACGCGGCTTTACGCAATCAGAAAAGACATTGGGCAAGATTTTTGACAATTTATTTGAGGAACACAAGGATACCAGAATTATTATCGCAACATTTGCTTCCAACGTAGACAGGGTACAGCAAATCATTAATTCGGCATACAAATTTGGCCGAAAAGTAGTGGTAGAAGGCCGAAGTATGGTTAATATCATTGATACAGCCCAGAAACTGGAATGTCTGAATATTCCTGAAAATACGCTGATTGATATTGAGCAGCTGAAAAATTATCCGAAGGCGAAGACTGTTATTATTACAACGGGAAGCCAGGGAGAAAGTATGGCAGCCCTGAGCCGTATGGCCAGCAATATTCATAAAAAAGTTACAATTGGACAAGGTGATACAGTTATCTTTTCCTCTAACCCAATTCCGGGAAATGAAAAAGCAGTTACAAAAGTTATTAATGAATTATTCCGTAAAGGAGCAGATGTTATATTTCAGGATGCACATGTATCCGGACATGCCTGTGCTGAGGAAATAAAATTAATTTATTCCTTAACGCAGCCTAAGTATGCGATTCCTGTTCATGGTGAATACAAACACTTGAAGGCGCAGGCGAATATTGCCATGGATCTTGGGTATGACAAGGACGATATATTTATATTAAGTTCCGGTGACGTTCTGGAATTAGATAATAACGGAGCAGCTGTAACAGGAAAGGTACCGGTAGGCGGAATATTAGTAGATGGACTTGGCGTTGGCGATGTTGGAAATATTGTATTGCGTGACAGGCAGCACCTTGCGGAAGATGGTATACTGATTGTTGCGATTGCATTGGACCAGGCATCCAATACATTGGTTGGCGGACCGGATATCGTGTCCAGGGGATTTGTATATGTAAGAGAATCCGATGAGCTGATGGAAGAAGCCAGAAGAGTCGTCAATGATGCGCTGGAACGTTGTCTGAGCAGGAACGTAAGCGATTGGGGCAAGATAAAGACTATGACAAAGGATTCTCTGAGTGAATTCCTGTGGAAGAGAACAAAGAGACGTCCGATGATACTCCCAATTATTATGGAAGTGTAATTTGTGCATTTGACGAATACCGGGATATGAGGATTTTAAGTGTGAATGAATTGGAACTACAGGCAGAAATAGATACTTTTGCAGAAAAGGTGAGAGAAACAGAAGTGTATCGCAATTATCTGCTCCAGGCCGAGAAAGTGAAAAAAGAACCGGAACTGAAGCAGAAAATCGATGAGTTCAGGATAAGGAACTTTGAGCTCCAGAATACCATTGATTCGGAAGAATTATTTGATAAGACCGATGCTTTTGCAGCTGAATATGAAGTTTTCAGAGCAGATCCGATGGTGGATGCTTTTTTATCGGCAGAACTTGAATTTTGCAGAATGATGCAGAAAGTTTATCAAAGCATATCGGAAAGAGTTGACTTTGATTAGAACTTGGCGAGGAGTGTATACTATGAGTGGAAAAAACGTAACGGTAAGTATAGCTGGTTCTATTATACGATTTGCGGTATTGGCAGTAATTATTGCATTTGCTTTCCGGTTTGCAACCACGGCGTATGATTTTGGATACCGGGTCTTTGCAGAGCCGGCAATGTCAGGTGAACCGGGAACTGATATCAGTGTTGCAATCACGGACGACATGAATACCATGGATATCGGCAAAATGTTGGAGAAGCAGGGATTGATCTCCGATGCAAAATTATTCTATATACAAGAAAAAGTGTCCGAATATAAAGATATGATTCAACCGGGTGTGTATGTGTTGAATACTTCCATGACAGCAGAAGAGATGCTTGCGGTTATGGGAGCATCGGAAGAGACTTCTATCGAAACGGAAGAGGCAGAATGATAGTAGATGAGCGAATGGGAACCTTTATTGATTCCCTGGACAGAGGAAATACTCCTTTTTTAGATCAAATAGAAAAAAAGGCACTGCAGGATAACGTTCCTATTGTTCGTAAAT
Source organism: Bacillota bacterium (assembly GCA_023458855.1). Lineage (GTDB taxonomy): Bacteria > Bacillota > Clostridia > Lachnospirales > Lachnospiraceae > SZUA-378. The sequence continues at coordinate 2,967 of JAEWWQ010000130.1, read as the reverse complement.
CCACACAGAGTCTTTTGAAGTTTCTGCTTGCGATGCAGAAACCGCAAAAGATACTCGAGGTTGGTACGGCAGTAGGATTTTCTGCATTACTGATGAGTGAATATGCGCCAGAGGGATGCCGGATTACAACAATAGAAAAATATGAAAAGAGAATACCAGTTGCAAGAGCTAATATTGCAAAAGCAGGAAAAGAAGATGTCATTACACTGATAGAAGGTGATGCAATGGAAGTGCTGCAGCAATTGGAGGGAACGTTTGATTTTATCTTTATGGATGCTGCTAAAGGGCAGTATATAATCTTTTTTCCGGAAGTAATGAGGCTATTGGAAAGAGGGGGACTTATCGTATCGGATAATGTATTGCAGGATGGAGAAATTCTGCAATCAAGATATGCGGTGCCAAGGAGAAAAAGAACGATTCATTCACGGATGAGAGATTATTTATATGAACTGACACATAACGATCTGTTAGAGACAACTGTGCTTCCGGTTGGCGATGGTATGACGATCAGTGTGAAAAAGTGACAGGACTGTAATCCGTGATTCCTGTCATAGAAACAGGAGTAATCTGCAGGAGGAGCGGTGTGATAAATATGATAAAACAGAGAACTGAAAGAGTGAGCAAAAACGGAAGAAAAATTGAATTACTGATACCTGCGAGCAGTCTGGAAGTATTAAAAACGGCAGTTATCTTTGGAGCAGATGCTGTATACATAGGCGGTGAGGCCTTTGGATTACGTGCGAAAGCCAAAAATTTCTCTATAGAAGATATAAAAGAAGGAATAGCATTTGCGCATGAATATAGTGTGAAGGTATATATTACAGCGAACATTCTTGCTCATAACAGTGACCTTGCGGGAGCGCGAGAATACTTTAAGGAACTAAAAGAAATAAAGCCTGATGCACTTATTATATCAGATCCGGGAATGTTTACGATTGCAAAAGAAATCTGCCCTGAAATTGATATTCATATCAGTACGCAGGCGAATAATACGAATTATGAAACCTACCTTTTCTGGGAAAGACTGGGAGCGACACGTGTCGTGTCAGCAAGAGAATTATCCCTGGCCGAGATTAAGGAAATCAGGGAACATATCCCTGAAAAAATGGAGATCGAAAGCTTTATTCACGGGGCAATGTGTATCTCTTATTCGGGAAGATGCCTTCTCAGTAACTACTTTACGGGAAGGGATGCGAATCAGGGGGCCTGCACGCATCCGTGCAGATGGAAATATTCTGTGGTAGAGGAAACAAGACCGAATGAATATATGCCTGTATATGAAAATGAACGAGGTACGTTTATTTTCAATTCCAAAGATCTGTGTATGATAGAATACATTCCGGAAGTCCTGGACGCGGGAATTGACAGTCTGAAGATAGAAGGACGTATGAAAACGGCTCTTTATGTGGCCACAGTGGCAAGGACATACCGGAAGGCAATTGATGATTATCTGGAATCGGAGGAAAAGTACCGTTCCAATATGGAATGGTATCAATCAGAAATAGCAAAATGTACGTACCGCCAGTTCACAACTGGATTCTATTTTGGAAAGCCGGATGAAAACACACAGATTTATGATAATAATACGTATGTAAATGAATATATATATTTAGGAATTGCAGGTGAGGTCACGGAAAAGGGACGCATAAAAATTGAACAGAGGAATAAATTCTGTGTAGGTGACAGGATTGAGATAATGAAACCAAATGGGGATAATATACCTGCAGAGGTAAGGGCTATTTATGATGAAGAAGGCACTTCTGTGGAAAGTGCACCTCATCCAAAACAGGTTCTGCTTGTAGAGCTCAGTGAGAAAGCGGAAAAATTTGATATATTAAGAGTGAAAAGTGCAAAATAATAAAAAATGGATTGACGTACAAAACTGTTACATTGTACAATACGAACGTTATATGCGAAAAAAATAATAATTTTTTTGAATTAGTACTTGCATTTTTTTACTGATTAATGTATCTTATAGGAAACGAAGGAAAACCTTCTGAATAAAATAAATAATATAAGATATGACGAACAATGGTGTTCCAAGAAAATTATTTCCTTGGGACACCTTTCTCATTTTTTAGGGAAATATTGTGTTTCAGAACAAAATGTTCGCCTTGTTCAAGTATCTAGAATGTGAAAGGATGATAGTAAGATGAGTGAAAAGTTAAACGTGGAAGCAATCTTTGGTGAAAATGTATTTACTCTTAAAAAAATGAGAGAACGTTTACCGAAAAAAGTATTTGCAGAAGTTAAAAAAGTGATGGACTGTGGCGGAGAACTTTCTTTAGAAGCAGCCGATGTTGTGGCAAAAGCGATGAAAGACTGGGCTGTAGAAAAAGGTGCTACGCACTATACACACTGGTTCCAGCCACTGACAGGTATTACAGCAGAAAAACATGACTCATTTGTTACAAGCCCGAATGAAGATGGTACGATGCTTATGGAATTTTCGGGAAAAGAACTGATTAAGGGTGAGCCTGATGCATCATCCTTCCCTTCAGGCGGACTTAGGGCAACATTTGAAGCCAGAGGATATACAGCTTGGGATATTACATCTCCGGCATTTATCAAAGAAGCAGCAACAGGACCTATCCTTTGCATTCCTACCGCATTCTGTTCATACAAAGGAGAAGCACTCGATAAGAAAACCCCTCTTTTAAGATCGATGGAAGCAGTAAGCGAGCAGGCACTTCGTATTGTTCGTTTATTTGGAAATGCAGGCGCATCAAAAGTAACGGCATCAGTTGGACCGGAACAGGAATACTTTTTAGTAGATGCAAAAAAAGCTTTACAAAGAGAAGATATTATTTTTTCTGGCCGTACTTTATTCGGTGCTCCGGCTCCAAAGGGACAGGAATTAGAAGATCATTATTTTGGTGTTATCAGAGAACGTATCGGTGCTTACATGAAAGATCTGAATCTGGAGATGTGGAAGCTTGGTGTTCCGGCAAAAACACAGCATAACGA
>JAEWWQ010000129.1 GCA_023458855.1 Bacillota bacterium | reverse complement strand
AAACAGGACAGATACTGTATGAAGGCGTGGACCTGTTAAGCTGTGACAGAGCAATACTGCGTGGATTACAGGGAAATGATATCAGTATGATTTTTCAAGAGCCCATGACTTCATTGAATCCGGTCAGAAAGATAGGCTGGCAGGTGGAAGAAAGCTTAAGGCTGCATTCCAAACTTGGAAAAGAAGAGTTGAAAATAAAGGCAATAGAAGCGTTAAAGGACGTAGAACTACCGGAGGCGGAGCGCTTATACCATCAATATCCGCATCAGCTGTCAGGAGGTATGAGACAGCGTGTGATGATTGCGGCAGCAATGATCTGTAATCCGAAGATATTAATTGCGGATGAGGCGACAACCGCGCTGGATGTGACAATACAGGCACAGATCGTGCAGTTGTTGCAGAAAATGAACAGGAAAAAGAACACAGCAATTTTATTCATATCACATGATTTAAGTCTGGTGCGTAAATTGTGTACAAAGGTCATTGTGATGCAGAATGGTCATATTGTGGAAACGGGAAATACGCAAACCTTGTATCAGAATCCTACTGAAAATTATACCAGGCAATTGATTGCGGCGATTCCAAAATGTGAAAAGATACAACTGTCTACGAGGTAGTAAGAAATGGGACAAATATTGGACGTTACAAATCTATCTGTTTATTATGCAGATAAGACATATCCTATAAGAAGGAAGAACAGAAAAAAACAGGTCTGCAAAGAGGTTTCTTTTCAGATGGAGGAAGGAGAGATCCTTGGCCTGCTCGGTGAAAGCGGATGTGGAAAATCAACATTGGCAAAGACTATCCTTGGTATGAACAGAGATTATACCGGCGTGATCAGGCACTTTTCAGAACATCCGCAGATGGTATTTCAAGACCCGTATTCTTCGCTCAATCCGGCAAAAAGAGTCGGGTGGATATTGGAGGAGCCGCTTCGGGTCAAAGGTGGATATTCGAAAATCGAAATGCGCCAGAAAGCAATCGATATGCTGGAAAAAGTGGGACTTGATGAGAAATTTGCCGGACGTTATCCCAACCAGTTGTCAGGGGGACAAAGACAACGGGTATGTATCGCGGCTGCTCTCATGCTGGAGCCCAGGCTTTTAATTGCGGACGAACCGGTATCGGCCCTGGATGTGACAATACAGGCGCAGATTATTCGCCTGTTATTGGAATTGCACAGAGATATGGGACTTTCCATTCTTTTTATATCACATGATTTAAGAGTCGTGTATCAGATGTGCGATCAAGTCATGGTTATGAAAAAGGGAGAAATCATTGAAAAAGGAACGATTGAGGAGGTTTATCATAATCCGCAGCAGGCGTATACGAGACTTTTAATAGAATGCTTAAACTATTCCTGAAAATAGATGAAATGATGATTGCAGGATATATGGGAATTGGCTATAATATAGCATAAGGAGGTGTAATGATGGCAATTCAGGGACTTGGTCAGTATGGCGGATTTTATAATAATTTCAAAACGAATAGTATTCCGGCTGCCGATGCAGATATTGTTAAAGTGCAGGATGAGCAGGCAATTGAAGCAGAGAAGAACCTACAGGGCCGTCAGAACGATAGCGCCGCCTTAAGTACAACGGGGATAGAAGAAAAGAGAAGCAGAGTTGCCAGGCTTGAAGATGTCTCACTGACATTTAATACAGGGGATACTTTTGATTATATCGGAAATGATAGTGAGATCAGGAATCTGGATTTGCAGAAGGCTGTATCGGATATGAAGAAAGATCAGATACTGGAAGAATATCAGTACTTCTATGGAAGCAGTAATAATATCAGTCAATCGGAAGATGGTCTGGTGATGCAGAAAATATATTTTTAATAAATGGGAACAATAGTACAATACAATAATTTTAGAATCTGAAGCAACACCTTGCAATCATGCGAGGTGTTTTGTTATACTGACTGTTAAGAGTGAAAAGAATTTCTAAGAAACGAAAGAACTGTTTCTAAGAAATACTAAGTTTCACACTGGAAGAAGATGCAAGCATCTTCTTCTTACTGATTTTTACATTGGGAAGATGCTTAGGAGAGAAAGGATGCTATATGTTTCAAAGATTTTATCCAGATGAATATTTAGATTCGGCTTATCAGATAGATTTTGATGCTTTTTATAAAGCAGGATACCGAGGGGTCATATTCGATATTGATAATACGTTAGTGCCGCATGGGGCACCGGCAGATGACAGGGCAATTGCGTTATTCCGCCATTTGAAGGAGTTGGGAATGGAGGCAATGCTGCTGTCCAATAATAAGGAACCAAGAGTGAAGTTATTTCATGATTTGGTCCAGGTACGGTATATCTTTAAAGCAAACAAGCCGTCTGTGAAAAATTATCGGAAAGCCATGAAACAGATGGGAACAACAAGCAGGAATACATTATTTGTTGGGGACCAGTTATTTACCGATGTATGGGGCGCTAATAAGGCTGATATCCATACAATATTGGTGAGACCGATTCATCCGAAAGAAGAGATACAGATTGTATTGAAAAGATATTTGGAGAAAATTGTTCTGTTTTTTTATCAAAGGCACCGAAAATCTTAGTATGTGCGGAGGATAGGAAGGAAATCATATGAACGTAAATGGAAAAACAAGATTATGCGGACTCATTGGAAATCCGGTAGAGCATACGCTATCGCCATTGATACATAATTCGCTTGCAGAAAGACTGCACCACAATCTGGTATATGTTCCATTCCAGGTAATGGATGGACAGGTATCGGAGGCTGTGAGAGGTGCTTATGCCCTGAATGTGCTGGGCATGAATGTTACCGTGCCTCATAAGAGCACGGTAATTGAAAGCTTGCAGGAAATTGACGGATTGGCAGCTTCAATCGGAGCGGTGAACACATTGGTGCGTGTAAACGGAGGCTACAAGGGTTATAATACTGATATGAGCGGTTTGCATCGCGCACTTTTGTCGGAAGGTATTCAATTAAAGGGAGAAGAGATTCTGCTTCTGGGAGCTGGTGGTGCAGCCAGGGCAGTCGCATTTATGTGTGCCTTTTATGGAGCATCAAAAGTATATATTTTAAACAGGACAATCGAAAAGGCTGAATATGTGGCAGAGGAAGTAAATACAACGCTGAGGACATCGTGTGTGATTCCAATGCGCTTGTCGGATTATAAAACGCTTATGAATAAAAAATATCTGGCAATTCAGGGAACCAGTGTAGGATTATATCCCAATGTAGAAGATGTAATAATAGAAGATGCTGATTTTTATAAACATATCCATACGGGCTATGACCTCATTTACAGACCGGCGAAGACGAAATTCATGTCC
>JAEWWQ010000128.1 GCA_023458855.1 Bacillota bacterium | reverse complement strand
CTGCAGATGATGACCGACACCATGCTGCCGCTTGGGATATCCTTTTGGAAATTGATGTCAAAAACCGTGAAGGTCACAGAAATTGGTGGGCGGCCGTATATGGAAATCACCCATAATCTGAACAGCCCGGTCGGCAAGGCACTGGTACGGCAGAAATTGTCAAATTCTGATGAACTGATGAATAGCGCATTTAATCAGATCCTGACAAGAAAGGATTATATCCGATCTATTCCGAAGGGGCAAAAAAGTGACTTTGCAATACCAAAAGGCATTGGTAAAAGTGTTTTCGCAGGGTTCAGAATATATAGAGAGAATGATCCGTCCATTATTGACAGATACAATCAACGTATGGAAGCGGCTATTGATAAGACGAGAGATAGGCTTTCAAGACTAAGTGGCCGGGCAATGATGGAATATATTGTGAATGACACGGACGATTTGATGAAAGGTCTGTTCGATCCGGAAGGATTTGGGCCGCTTTTGGTTGCGTTCTACCTCACAAAACCAATTGATAAAGCGGGAAAGGTCCTACTTGGACGGGACAATATAAGTGTCGATGTGACAAAATCCATAAAAGGGAATATTACCTCGGAAATGGGATTTTACGTCAGTCGTATCGCGGACACGGCCAGGGATTTCCCCGATGTCGTGGAGTATCTGGAAAAATCGGGGGATTTATTCAGTCTTGACGAATTAAGAAAAAGACAGGGCGGCAGCGAGACCGCGAAGGTGTTTGAGGCGTTTTTCGCCCGGTACGGAATGCGGTGTCCCGGAGAAATTGACATCTCAAAACCACGATTTGCTGAGGAGCCATCCAAGATTCTCCCCGTTGTGCTGGCGGACATCAAACTTCCGAAGGGCCATGCCGAACAAAAATTCCGGCAAGGCAGGCAGGAAAGCGATGTAGCGGTAAAAACGCTCATTTCCGCAGCAAAACAAAAATGGGGTGTGCGAAAAGCGGAAAAACTGGCAAAGCAGCTATCTTTTTACCGTAATTTTTTAGGCCTGCGGGAATCTCCGAAATATTACTGGATGAGGCGATATTGGGAATACAAACAGGCAATCATACGGGAAGCAGAAAAGCTTGTCCGCGCAGGCAGGCTCAGATCCATTGATGATATCTATTATTTGCGTCTTCCGGAACTTACCGATTTGTTTGCCGGAAAATATCAGCCTGATTACGGAGAAATCGATGTGCTGCGTGCAGATTATGCAAAATACGATGTGCTGACTCCGCCGCGCCTTATGTTCTCCGATGGAGAGGTGGTGGAGGGCGAATACAACCGCAAGATTCCGCAAGGGGCATTGCCCGGACTTGCCGTATCGAGTGGCGTGGCTGAAGGCCGCGCGCGGGTCATTCTTAACATAAAGGACATGGGAAAAATAGAAAAAGGAGATATTCTTGTGACAAAATTCACCGATCCAAGCTGGACACCGGCATTTATATCAATTGGGGGACTGGTTACGGAAGTAGGCGGAATGGCCACTCATGGTGCTGTTGTCACGCGCGAATATGGACTGCCAGCCGTTGTCGGTGTGACTGACGCGACAAAATATATCAACGACGGAGATCAGATTCGGGTAAACGGCAACATGGGATATGTTGAGTTTTTGAAATGATAAAGGAGGCTTATCATTATTTTGACCAGCTGTTCTATGGCAAGCAGACGTTACGCAAGAAAGGATTTAAAAGGTTGAATAAAATGAATACAAAGGACATGACAGTAGGAAGACCGGGAAAACTACTATTAACATTTGCAATTCCTTTAATGCTAGGGAATGTCTTTCAGCAGTTATATACATTTGTTGATACGGCAATAGTCGGACAAGTCCTGGGAGTGAACGCATTGGCAGCGCTTGGAGCAACGGAATGGATGACCTTCATAATGTTTGGTTCTATTGCTGGTGTGACACAGGGATTTTCAGTTACTATGGCACAACATTTTGGAGCAGCCGAGTATGGGATGCTTCGAAAATCAATTGTAAATGCAATGTACCTTGCTATTGTAGGGGCTGTAATTTTTACTGTTTTAGGTCAGCTGATTATTTATCCCATATTAGGATTATTGAAAACACCGGATGGAATTATAGAATTATCTGAAAGCTATCTAAGGATTCTGTATATGGGTGTGCCCATATCCATGTCTTATAATCTGCTCGCAGCGATTCTTAGGGCTCTTGGGAATAGTAAAACACCATTGCAGGCAATGATAGCGGCTTCATTGTGCAATATCGCATTAGATTTCTTGTTTGTATTCGAATTTGGGTGGGGTATTCGTGGTGCGGCATTTGCAACTGTCTTGGCACAGTCATTGGCAATGGTATTTTGCATCATTAAATTAAAAGGAATAAAAATTCTTTCTGTACAAAGTAATGAATATATCTTTGACAAAGATATTTGTTATGCAGAGCTAAAACTCGGAGTGCCAATCGGACTTCAGAATATAATTACTGCAATTGGCGGGTTAATAATACAAGCTGTTATCAACGGATTTGGAATCCTGTTCATTGCAGGATATACGGCAGCTAACAAACTGTATGGGCTACTGGAGATAGCAGCAGCCTCCTATAGTTATGCGATGTCTTCTTATGCAGGACAGAATATGGGAGCAGGACAAGTTGACAGAGTTAGAAAAGGGTTACGTACTGCGAATATAATTGGCATTATTACAGCGTACGGAATGTCAGCAATTATGCTGTTTTATGGAAAAATGATTCTTTCCTGCTTTATTGCTGCAGATGTAGCAACAGTGCAGGCCACGATAAAGATTGGTTATCAGTTTCTGAAAATTCTTGCTGTATTTTTTCCGCTACTATATATTTTATACGTAACACGTGCATGTATCCAGGGAATGGGAAATACCTTATTGCCGATGATATCAAGTATAGCACAGCTGATCATGCGCATGGGGTGTGCACTGATACTAACCAGGTTCATAGGAGAGACAGGGGTATTTTGGGGAGAAATAGCTGCATGGACAGGGGCAGATATAATTCTTTTATTCAGTTATTATTATTATGTAAAAAATATAGAAGTGACGGGCTTATCAGCGATTCAGACAGAATAAGGCCCTTTCTATAAGACCTGTTATGTAATAGGATTTTGTATCCTGTGCAAAGGTTAATTCCGGCATATGTTTTTCTGAAATTACCTTTTTGCAGGCATCTAAAATAGGACCGATCAATGTAATGCTGATACTTTGGCCGGTAAGCATAATGACATCAGGATTCAGAACTGCTATAAACAGGCTCATGGACTTCGCAATCTGTTCCTCATGGCTTACTTTAACAGCCGGGTGCAGCAGGCGCCGCGTAGTTTCCGGCTGTAAAGACAGACAGGAAATATTCCCAGCAAAATTGCTTTTGCCATGAATGATATCGCCATTGATAATTATGCCGGATTCATTGCATTTATCATTGTCGAAGGACAATGCAATGACACTGTGTGAGGAGGTATAAGTCTTCTGTCGGTAAAGACCGTAAGCAATAAGGCTCATGCGGTTATCTATTATGGCAGGTAATGAAAAGTCTGTCAGAATATTCTGAATCAGATTCTTGCCAACCAATAAAGGAATATCGCAGGTATCAATTACCTGAGAAGAGTCTAAAGTGCCTGATATGCCAATACTGATGATTTGTATTTGACGATGTTCCTGTAACAGTGATTCTATAAGATGATGAATTATTTTATAGTCAATATTTATTTCCTGAATTGTTTTTTCTGAAATGATATTACTCATCAAATCGACAATCTGGTAACGAATAAATTGCTTGTGTCCCTCTGTGTAAAGACTAAGACAACAAATCAGACATAACAGATCGTTCAATTTGTATGTTTTTGATGGTCTGCCGGCACCAATCACCTTCTTTTCAGTTTTTAATTCCAGAATTTCTCCAGAACGTGCCAGTTCGTTTAGTAATGTGTTGCAGGTAGCCACACTTAAACCGGTTTCTTTGGCAACCATATTTTTAGTGCCTTGACCGATTTGAATCAATGCTTTTTTGATTATTTCTTTATTATTTTCTTTTACCTTTGCAGTAGTAGTTATAATTCTCTCCATAGATTTATCCTCTTAAAAGTAGCATACAATGCTAATTGACAATCTCCTTATTATTATAATAGCTATAATAATTTAAAAGTCAATAATATCAGAATCGAAATATGTAAAAAATGAAATAATTATCAAATTGTTTGTGAAAATAGCAAAAAAGTGTTAAGATAATAGAAAATAATCAAGAGCATGGTAACAGTTTATTAGTGTTATATTTATCAAGGAAGGTTATGAATATGACAATGGAAGAAAAAAATAAACTGAGGAAAGCAGGCATTGAAGTGGATGATGCAATAAAGCGATTTCTTGGAAATGAGGATTTATACCGGAAATTCTTATTCAAATTCTCTAAAGATGATAGTTTTCTGAAAATGGAAATGTATTTGGAACAAGGTAATTATAAAGAAGCATATAAGTGCGCGCACGCAATAAAAGGCGTAGCAGGAAACTTGTCAATTGATAATCTATACACGAATATAAGTTCCTTTGCAGAATATCTTAAAAATGGACAATTGCAGGAGGCCAGAGGACATTTGAAGGAATTGAAAGAAGTGTATGAGCTATCGATGGATACTATTCTGACGCTAATGTCATAAGTTGAAATGAGGCAAGAATATGGATACTGAGAAAATCAAAGAGCAGGTAAGCACCATAAGTAAACAAAATTACGAAACATTTCGCGATGAAGGTCTGGATTATGCCCAACTGGAGGAGATACGACTTG
>JAEWWQ010000127.1 GCA_023458855.1 Bacillota bacterium | reverse complement strand
GTTCCACTCTCTGTCAGCTGTTCATGCCCGCCTTGCTCTTCAGTGATGTAATATTGCACATTCTCACCAAAAAAGAGTACAAAAGACTTCAGGAAAATCCTGCCATAAATTCCACGTATCTCTTCTTTTCTATATTCGGCATTTTCAGTTTCCCCTTCCCTGGAAAATACATAATGAAGACATACTCTGCACTTTGTATTTGTTTTGTATTCTAACATAGTACGGTCCTGCATCACTTCTAACTGGGGAACCAGATCAATATACTCCATAAAAAAAGGAAAATAGATCTGTTCCTGTAACAGTTTTGTCAATATGTCTTTCACAAGGATTGCCGCATCCACACTCAGCATATCCCGGTTTTCAGCAAAAAATTTTAAATATGCCAATTGACATATTCTTCCGATCTCCACGCCATCCTGCAGCATTTCCGTAAAAAAATGAAACACTTCCGCGTTAATGAGCTTATCTTCTGCAAAATATTCAAAGGCACAATGGGTCAGGTATGCCAGTCTGACATCCTGGTCTGCTCCCATATTCACATATTGAGTGAAGATATCGACTGCTTCCGGAATGAAAGTTCCACTATATAACATCTGTACGATAATTCTTTCACAAAGAACATAAGAATCCACATCAAAATCAACGGATGCTTTCCATATATTCCTTAATTCCCTTGTGCTGCCCTGATAATACTGAACCAGATACTGCAAAATATTCTCATCATACTTTCGGGCGGTAAATGCAATATGACTTAACCGCAGTAAAAATTCATCAAACGTGAATTCATTTCTTTCCAGTAATCTGCTGCATAAATAAAAAATGCTTTTTTCCGGAATTCCTTCTGTACCATACTCTTTAATCCAAAAAAGAGCTTTCTCAAACATTCCCCGCTTCACCATATACTGAATACATTCCGATCGCTCCGGACCTGTCATGGTTCCCGGCTCCATGCCTGTCAGATATTCGTCCAGTTCACGAATCTTATCGTTATCAAAGTAATATTGCAGGAGTTTGACCCGAATCTCCCTTTTGTACTCATCTCTGACCTGCTCTGATTCTGCCAGCCTTGCATAGTGTTTCACATTTTCATCTGTTATTGCAACATAATCACCATTGCTTTCACAAATGTAAATATCCATTCCAAGGTAATCCATGTCCAGATTCTGCATTGCACGAATCAGTTTTCTCGGTGAAAGGAATTTTACATTCGTATACAGATTAGTTCCTGCAAATCGATTACCGAATCCATCCTGTAAGAAAATCTCATAGGCTGCACTATAGATGGATACCTGCGCCTTGCCGTTCACGACCGGATATCTGGTCTCTCCCTTCAGTTTATCATGAATTACCACAACCTGCCTGATATTATCATTTTCTACCTCGATCTGATGTAAAAATAATAGTGGGGCCAACAATCTTGCCACTGTCATGCTCATTCCATACGGTGTAATCATCTCCATATAAAGATAAGCAAGCTCTCTGTTTATCCGCGCCTTTTGCATCTGATCGACAACAAAATTATTCATCTGCTCCGAATAGGAGCGTACCATCTCCGGCATTGTATTTTTATGGCGCAGAATATTGGTATACAGAAATGCCGTCTTTTCATATCCAAGATTACACGCATACGCAAAATACATCAGCACGATCTTAGGTAATTCTCCCATATAATCATCCGGAATAGATAATAAGTAGTACTCATATAGTTTTGTGATTCTAAGCTGCTTGTCCACTCCAAGTGCATACCATTTGAAATACTTGCTGTCGGTTTTATTTCCCTTAATCAGAAATTCGCAGATTTCCTGTACTGTCTCAATATCTTCATTTAATTCATAACAATACACAAGAATGGCAAAAAGCCGTTCCGAGTATGTCTTTACCCGGCCAATCAGATACTGGATCTGCGGAATGACTTCAACATCCAGCAGCTGTCTTTTTACCGCGAAATTTAATACCTGAATCTCGAACCCTCCTAATTCCTGAAGCAAAGAAGGATTGACATTCATAAGATAGACCGCCTCTATGTATAGAATCGGACTGTAATTGCTATATTGAAACTGTTCCGCCAAAAGTATCCATTTTTTTGCAGGGCTCCTGCTATATTCTTCCCGAAGAAACAGTAGTAACCAGGCAATTCTCCAATTTCCCTGCTGCTGTTTGTAAATTGCCTCTATTTGCTCCGTATGTCTGTTCACATATTCCTCATCACGCCTATAAAGGGTTTTCAGATATAAAAAATAACAGATTACTTCCGGTTTGTAGCTATCGCTCACCAGCATTTCTTTCACATGGTCAAGCACCCACTTAGCCTCATTATACCTTTCCTGCGTAATTAGTAATTGCGCCTGAAACAACCGGTAAGCAAGATTCCTGTCATCATATTTTACTAACTGGGAGACTACTTGTTCCGTTTTTGCGATCCACTCCGAAGTATTTACCTTCTTCATCCGGAATTCCAGATAGTGATTCATCAAAGAATGAATCAACTCTTTTTGCATATGAATCGTACTTTTTTCCGGAATAGACTGTGTCACAATGACCGGTACTGAAAACTCTCCATAAGCATGCGTGAAACGGATTGCTCCATAATTCATCCCTTTGTGAAGTCTGTGGCTATAAATATACACATTCAGATTACAGTGATTTCCCAAAAATTCATCGTCTGTCAGATATTCTTTTTCTGTTGTTAAGAAATCACCTTCCACAAATATATGTAAAGCAACATAGCCCCACCCGTTTTTTGTAATCCCTATTTTCTCTTCCACAACTTCTTCGGGATTTGATATCTTCACGACATCTGTTTCCAGCAGATATTCAATTTCCTGCTTTTTATTTACTCTGATCAGAAATTCTTCCACATTCTGTTCATTTCCGAAGTCCTTGGCCAATCCCTTATATATACTGAAATATTGTTTTTCATTTCCTGTTAATATTTTGGAAAAATTAGAAGAATAGAATAACTGAACTGCCTCCTTCCAGTTACTCTTTGCCAGATTGGCAAAATGAAATAAATTCTTAATATTACCCAGAGAAGTGGAAACTGCAGCATTCTCAATCGTAACCACAAACGGAAGATAGGACTCCCCCTTTTGCGACACTATGTTAATCTCTCCCTTAAGCACCTCTCCTGTTTCCAGGCCTTTAGAATCAAATATATAATTAACCGTGCACTCATTCCCGGCAAATGTACTTTTTTCAAAAGTCATACGATAGTTTGTTGCAAATAACCGTCCCTTGTTATCCCGGTCACCCTGGCCGATTATCTGGAAAGAACCTGAAGCAGTCTCATCCTTCCTCATTACAATCTCTAACTTGGAACAAGAGAAATCAAGGGAAGCATTATCCGTATCAAACTGCTCATTTATATACTTCTCAACAATTTTTTTCAAGTTACTCACCACTCTTTTCCCTTAATTTGCTACTTTCCCCTAAAAATAGAAACTATTAAAAATATTATAACATTCCCTTTGCGCTTTTAGCAACCGTCGCAAAATATTGTATTGACTTTTTTTTCTTTTCGTGTATTATTGTATTAATCGCATAGTACAGGTTATTTTTGCGGGCTATATACGGAAGGAGTTAAAAATATGGGATGGGACTTAAATTCAGATCGACCTATCTACTCTCAGATTGTAGAAATAATCCAGATGCAAATTGTCTCCGGCTACTATAAACCCGGCGACAAGCTTCCCAGCGTTCGTGAATTGGCTGCAATTGCCTGTGTCAATCCTAACACAATGCAAAAGGCTTTCTCAGAACTGGAACGGAGCGGGTTGATCATTACCCAGCGCACAAGCGGCAGATTGGTAACGGAGGATATTAATATGATTAAAGAAATCCAGCAAGATTTGGCCAAAGCACAAATTAAGGCTTTTTTTGAAAAAATGACAGAACTTGGTTTTGAAAAAGAAGAAATCATGGAACTGTT
>JAEWWQ010000126.1 GCA_023458855.1 Bacillota bacterium | reverse complement strand
GCTTTATTATATGCGATTGCAGCTTCTGTTTCTGTCGGATAGACGCCAACCTGATAATAACTGCGGACATGGATTTTAACTTTATAAGCAGGAATTCCTTTTTTCTGTATCCGGCAGATACCGTGATAACGATTTAAGATTTCAATATTTTCATAACGAAAGTCATGTGTGTTGCCGTTTATAAAACGATAATCACGGTTAAGAACGGCATAATTTTTAATACCATATCGATTTAAGATATTATATTGCATTCCATAGTCAGCAACAAACAGATGCCCGTTTCTCTTCATGATCTTATGGGAAGAATAATAAAACAAATCATCGATGTCAAAAATAAGAGGAATGGAGGGCGATAAATAGTAATAGAAAAATTTCTGCCGTGTATAGATGGGATTACAGAAATAAATATTATTATCGCGGTAATTAATCAGAGATACCCATTTTTCAAAAGTGAGCAGCTGATGCGGGTGAAAATCATCCACATCTCGTGAAGTATCATTTAGAATTTCCATGGCCTCACGATAAGCAAGATGCGCCTTGACCATTGTATTAAAGCTTCCCAGACTGATATGTTTTCGACGATATGTTAAAGAAGCTCGGTAATATATGGTTTGATCTTTTTTAGTCGCGATAAAGACACCTGGCAAATTAGATTCCATGTGGACTCCTTTTATTTCATAAATTTTACAAATGTAACAGGATAAGTATAACATTTTAACAAAAATAAAACAATTTTAGAAATATTTTTCCTTCTTCGTGTATAGAATAATCTTATAGGGAATTCTGCGTCGTAGAAGATAGGAGTAAATATGTATAAAAAATATATTTTATATTTTTGCACTTTTCAATGTTTGCTTATTACGGCAATTGCAAGTGTAATAGGAATTAAGACAACAAAGTTTGCAGCAACGCCGGCATTTCAGCTTCAGCTGTTAAGAGAACAGGAGGAAAGGACAAGTCTGCATAATTTTCTGCCAAAAGCCTCTTCCGGACAAAGGGTAGTATCTTATCAGATATTACAGAAGGATACCATAATAGAATTAAATGACAAAGATTACGAAAACCTATTAAAAATTGTTGAAGCAGAGGCCGGAGGAGAAGATGAAGAAGGAAAAATGCTTGTGGCAAATGTGGTAATCAATAGAGTCATCGATAAGCGTTTTCCAGATTCTGTTACAGAAGTTATTTTTCAGAAGGAGGATGGAGTCACACAGTTTTCACCAATCAGTGACGGGAGATTTGCAGAAGTCAGGATAACGGAGGAAACAGAAAATGTAGTGGAAAGAGCATTGCTGGGGGAAAATATTGCAGGCGGTGCACTATATTTTGCTGCGCGAGACAATGCAGATCCCGAAAAAATGTTTTGGTTTGATACTCATTTGAAATTTTTATTTTCGCATGGCGGGCATGAGTTCTTTCAGTAGATAAAAATACCTTTTTATTTGCGTATAAAGAAAGAATATGATATACTTTTTTACTGAATAAGGACTAAAAATCCACTATTATCAAAACGCAGTAGGAGAGGAACGATATTATGGAAATCTTATATAAAAGTACAAGAAGTGAGAAAATAAAAGTGAAAGCTTCAGAAGCGATTTTAAAAGGACTGGCAGATGACGGCGGTCTGTTTGTTCCGGAATCTATTCCGACACTTGACAAGACATTAGAGGAATTGTCTGCAATGTCTTATCAGGATGTTGCATATGAAGTTATGAAGCTGTTTTTAACTGATTTTACAGAGGAAGAATTAAAGAATTGTATTGACAGTGCTTATGATTCAAAATTTGATACCGCCGCAATTGCTCCAGTTGCAGGAAAGGAAAATCCCTATTTTTTAGAATTATTCCATGGGGCAACAATTGCGTTTAAGGATATGGCATTATCTATTTTACCACATTTAATGATTACTTCGGCCAAGAAGAATGAAGCGAAAAATGACATTGTTATTCTGACCGCTACATCAGGAGATACCGGTAAAGCAGCGCTTGCTGGTTTTGCAGATGTGGAGGGAACTAAAATTATTGTATTTTATCCAAAGAATGGTGTCAGTCCAATCCAGGAAAAGCAGATGGTAACACAAAAAGGAAAGAACACTTTTGTAGTAGGAATTCATGGAAACTTTGATGATGCACAGACGGGTGTCAAAAATTTGTTTGGAGATAGAGAACTTGCAGAAGAAATGCAGCAAAAAGGCTATCAATTTTCTTCCGCTAATTCTATTAATATCGGAAGACTGGTACCGCAGGTCGTATATTACGTCTATGCTTATGTGCAGTTATTGCAAAAAGGTGAGATTCAGAGTGGTGAAAAGATTAATGTGGTTGTTCCAACAGGTAACTTTGGCAATATCCTTGCTGGTTTTTATGCAAAAAATATGGGAGTTCCTATTGATAAGCTCATTTGTGCGTCCAATGATAATAAAGTACTTTATGATTTCTTTACAACAGGTACCTATGACAGGAACAGGGAATTTGTGTTAACAACATCTCCTTCGATGGATATCTTGATTTCGAGTAATCTGGAACGTTTGATATATCGCATTGCAGGTAATGATGCAGGCAAGAATGCTGCTTTTATGAGTGCACTTACAAAGACTGGTAAATATGATATTACAGACGAAATGAAAAATGAACTCAAAGATTTTTATGGAAATTATGCATCAGAGGCAGAGACAAGTGCCATGATCAGTGAATTGTATAAAAAAGACGGATATGTAATTGATACACATACCGCAGTGGCTGCAGCAGTTTACAAAAAATATGTAAATGATACGAATGACACGAAAAAGACAGTTATTGTATCTACAGCGAGTCCATATAAATTTGGAAGAAGTGTAATGACAGCAATTGATCAAAAATATAATTCTTTCTCTGATTTTGAGCTGATTGATGAACTTGAGAAGATTTCAAAAGTAAAAGTTCCAAATGCAATTGAAGAAATCAGGACAGCTCCGGTACTTCATGATTATGTTTGTGAAAAAGATCAGATGAAGGCCGCTGTAAATAAATTTTTAGGAATATAGGTGTCGTTAAAAAGTACATCTTAGAAGAAAGGATACATAACATATGTCAGAATCTTTTCCAATTTTTGATATTATTATTTTCTGCGGAGGCATTTATCTATTGTTTTCTGCAATCGGAATGGTTACCAAGGGTACGATTCCGGGTATTTTATTAAGTAAGGGAATGGAACTAACAAAGGAGGCAGATATTCCTGGATTTGTCCATGCAATGACAGTACCCACAATCGTAATGGGAATCTGTGCGGTGATATCAGGGGGATTAGGGATAGCATGTAAATATGTGTCCGGTTTAGATACGTTACAGTTCATTATTCTTATTCTTTCTTTTATACTGCTGATAGCATATGGATACCTGGATGTACGCGCACAAAAAAAATATTTGAATATCAAATAGGATGCTTAGTTTGTTAAGCTTTGGAGAGTTCATTTCCAAAGCTTTTTTATTGTGTTTTTTTCCCAAAAATATTACAATATACAGCATATGGAACTGATGCAAAGGAGAGGGAGCCATGCTGAAAGTATTTTTAGTGGAAGATGAAATAGTCGTAAGGGAAGGAATTAAAAATAATATAAAGTGGGAACAAGAAGGATTGAAATTTGTTGGAGAGGCAAGTGATGGAGAACTTGCGCTGCCAATGATCCAGAACTTAAGACCAGATATTATCATTACAGATATTAAGATGCCATTTATGGACGGACTGGAATTGAGCCGCCTGGTCAAGAAGGAATTGCCAAAGGTGAAAATTATTGTATTAAGCGGATATAATGAATTTGATTATGCAAAGCAGGCAATAAATATAGGAATTACAGAGTATCTGCTAAAACCAATTTCACCTGCCAAATTATTACAGGCAGTGAAAGAAGTGGCCGAAAAGGTAGAAAAAGAAAATGAACAGGAAGAATATGTAAAACAGTTTAAAAGAGAAATGCTTGAAAATAAGAAAATTGAAAAACAAAAGTTTTTTAATGATTTGATGTTTCGTGAAATTTCCATGACAGAAATGATAGAAAGGGCGAAAGCATTGGATATGGATCTTGTAGCCCAGGCATTCAATGTTATTCTATTTAAAGTCATGTTGAAAGATGATACTTCTACCTCCTATTCAAAGGAAATCGTAAGAATTACGGATAGTATGGATGAATTAATATCAGAATGTGACGATATCTATATGTTTGACAGAGCAGCCGAAGGATGGGGATTTCTGGTGCTGGATGATATGGCGGCAGATACCAGAATGATGCAGCAAAGGGTTCTTGAACCTATTATTACAGAAGTTGCGCAGTATGATAATCTGGAGTATTTTGGAGGCGTCGGCAAAACGGTTCAGAGGCTGCGCGAACTGCCGGAATCGTTTGACCAGGCAAACAGAGCCTTTTCTTATCGCTATATGGGGAAAAGCAATCAGATTATATGTTATGAAGATATTGGGAAAATGAATCTGTTGTTAGATGATACTATTAATCTGAATACACTTGATATTGGAAAAATTGATCGAAAGATTTTGGTAAATTTCCTGAAAAGCGGTTCTTCAGAAGAAGTGAAACATTTTATCATAGATTATTTTGCAGGTCTTGGAGAGGATAATATCAATTCTTTATTATTTCGCCAGTATGTAGCTATGGACATGTATTTTGGTACAGTGGCATTTATAGAAGAACTTGGGTATCATTCCAAGGATATCATAGAAAACTGCGGCGAGATTCGCGGGGTGGCAGGTGAACTTATAACAGTGGAGAGC
Organism: Bacillota bacterium; assembly: GCA_023458855.1. Lineage (GTDB taxonomy): Bacteria > Bacillota > Clostridia > Lachnospirales > Lachnospiraceae > SZUA-378. The sequence continues at coordinate 1,489 of JAEWWQ010000126.1, read as the reverse complement.
ACGAAACGCTATCTGGAACAAATATTGGAAAAGGCACTGGAATTAAGGGATAATATTGCAATGAAAAAATACGGGGGACTGATTGACGGAGCAATAAAATATATACGTGATAACTATGCAAAAGAAGATATTTCCCTGAATTTAGTGGCCTCAAGTGTCAATATGAGTCCGAGCTATTTCAGTACCATATTCAGTCAGGAAATGGGAAAGACATTTATTGAATACCTGACCAATGTCCGTATGGAAAAAGCAAAAGAACTTTTAATGTGTACCAATATGAAGACATCTGAAATTGGCTTTGAAGTTGGTTATAAGGAACCACATTATTTTAGTTATATATTCAAAAAGACACAGGATTGTTCACCAAAAGAATTCCGGATGAGAGGCAAGTAAATTGAAGAAACGTTTGATTTGGAAATTGAAAAAGCTGTCGCTTCGTAAGAAGATGAGTTTGTTCACATGGGTAAGTATCATACCTCTGGCTTTATTGCTGATCTATTCCCTGGTCACAATGTCCGGATATTATAAAAAATATGATCAGATTGTCAGAAACATCACAGCGGCCAATGCATATAATCTATCCTTTAAGGATAATCTGGATGACACCATGTATAAAATAGTAATTGGCAGTGAGAATTGGTCTAATTCAGAGGAAAAACTGAAAAATGAAGATCCATATGCTCAGATTCAGGAAGTCAGGGATGAATTTAACTCCCTTTACAATATAACAACGACAGCAAGCAACAAGAAAAGGATCAGAACTATTATCAAGACGTTGGGTACGCTTGAAGACAGAGTTGATGATATTATTGCAAATGTTGAAGAGACAGGGCATTACGATGAAAATATGACAATGCTTGATATGAATATCCGTATCTTGACGGAGTTAGTTCAGGAAAAAATACAGGAATATATTTATTATGAAGCTGCGAGCCTGGAGACGATGCGGCAAAATATTTCGAAAGAGGCAAGCTTTACATTACAGATCACCTCACTTGTGTTTCTGGTCATACTAATATGCAGTTGGGGCCTATCCAGAATTCTTGGGCGGGAAATCACAAGACCCATAGATGCCCTTTGTAAGTCAACCGAGCGTGTGGCAAAGGGTGATTTTAAGGTTCATGTATCGGTTGATTCAGGAGATGAACTGGACTTATTGGCGGAAAGCTTTAACAGTATGGTCGATGAGATATCAAGTCTGGTTGAAGATATAAAAATAGAGCAGAAGAATCTCAGAGCAACAGAACTAAAGCTGCTTCAGGCACAAATTAATCCGCATTTTCTTTACAATACATTGGATACCATAATCTGGCTTGCGGAAGACAATCAAAAGGAGCAGGTTACTGCCATGGTATCATCACTGTCTGACTTTTTCCGGACAACATTAAGTAAGGGAAAAGATTTTATTACCATTGCAGAGGAAGAATCCCATATTAAAAGCTATTTGGAGATTCAGCAATTTCGGTATCGTGATATTTTGTCTTATGAA
>JAEWWQ010000125.1 GCA_023458855.1 Bacillota bacterium | reverse complement strand
GTGTTACACTGGATGCCTGCTCCGCCAGTTTACAACAGATTCTTCCTGTTTCTTCTCTATATAGTCTGTCAAATGCTTCCATTGGCACAATCCCGTATCCGATCTCATCACTGACAAAGATGACATCGGGGTTATCACGCATCACTTTTTGCAGATTCTTGTAAATCTGATTATGTATGTCCAAAAGTTCCTGTTCTCTTTTTATTCCATCCAGTAACATTCTTCTGATATACGCATGCAGACGATTGAATACACGCACCTTTTCCGGTAAATGCAATTCACACTGTTCTCCGTCAAGAATATCTGTAGTAATCCCAATTCCACACATTTTCTGTACATATGCCAATTTTCCCTGATACGCACCACCAATTACAAATTTCATCCATACACCTTCTCAATTAAAAAAATCATAATTAAAAATGACAATTCTACGAATTGCAGGAAATATCCTGCAAGATCACCTGTGATACCGCCAAATTCGTGATAAGAAAAATACCGGTAATAACCAAATACCGATACGCATACTGACAACATCGCAAGTACAATCATTCCGGACTCCATAGTACCCATACTGAATGCGTAGCCGCATAGCCCAATCGCTCCTGCAATTAGATACACAATCATGGTAATTACTACGATCTTCTTATCTGCACCTTTCGCAAAAGAAGCCAATAATCCCGTTTCTTTTGCGCCTTTCAAAATAGCAAGGGCAAGTCCGCTCAAAGCACGTGAAAAGACAAATCCTACTGCCAGCATTTTGATTCCATGCTCTGATATCTCACTGAAAAAACCAATCTGTAATATAAAATAGAGGATCCCCTTTATAATTGCAAATGCACCCGCATGCGGATCTTTTAATATTTCTAATTTTTCCAAACGGTTACCATAGGAACTTCTCGCATCTATCGTATCCAGATACCCGTCCATATGAATTCCGCCTGTTACCAATACCGGTATCACCGTCAATAAGATACTTCGTAATAAAATTCCGATTTTCAGATAATCACATAATAAAAAACAGCCAATTTCCATGAAGCCTATGACTACGCCAATCAATGGAAAATAGCATATTGCATATTTCATATTTTTCTCATTCCAATCGATCTTTGGCATTGGAATCTTAGAATACATTGCAAATGCAATGATACAAGAAGACATCTTTACCGCCTCACTTTCTTATGAATCAATGGAATCCCATACACCACTTCTACCACTTCGTCTGCCATTTGCGCCAGCATCCTGTTCACTTCACCAAGTACTCTGATATATTGCATTGTTTCAGCATTATAAAGAATACCGTCACTGCTTACTTCATTGGTTACGATAATCAGGTCTTCTGTCTGTTTTCTGCAATGCAGGATTCCTTTTCTGATGACATCTGCACATTGTTCCCGTCTGCCTTCCGGTTGATACTGCTCATTCGCAACCAGATTTGACATACATTCCAATAGCAGAATAGACGGAGCTGTTATCTTCAGATCTTCTAAATGCGTATAACATTCCACGGTTTCAAATTGTTTCTTTGCACGCATCAAACTATGTCTGTCTATTTTTTTATAACTTTCCTCATCATATGGATACATGGTAGCCACATAGATTGTATGTAATGATACTTCGGCATGCTTCTGTTTCCAGCTTTCCCTGCATGCAAGTACACGATTCTCCGCATATTCAGATTTTCCGCTTCCGCTTCCGCCTGTTACCACAATAACCATAAGTTATACACCTTCTCTATCTTAAATCAGGATCATATTCTTCTATTTTTATTTGCTCAAAAGTACTCATTTCTTCATATACCGCCGAAGCCATACGAAGAATCGGAATTGCAGTAAGTGCGCCTGTTCCTTCCCCCAGGCACATCTCACAAGTGAGAAACGGAACGACCTCTAATGCTTCTAATACAAACATACCTGCAGGTTCTTTGGAAACATGAGATGCCAATAAATAAGATTTTACACGTGGACTGGCATTTACTGCACATAGAGCCGATACCGCTGATATGAATCCATCTATCAGGACTGGTACCCGATAAATGGCACCCCCTAAGAAAAGTCCCGTCATGCCTGCAAGTTCCAGACCTCCCAGTTCTGCCATCAGAGAAAGTATATGTTCCATACTTTCTTCCGGATGCCGGGCTGCATATTCCAGGCGGGTTTCATTTCCGTACTTATTCTTATAGCGATCAATTGCCCTTTTTATCACCTTACATTTTTTTTCCAGACCTTGCTGTGTCAATCCGGCACCTTTGCCGGTTACTACTTCCACGGGCTGCTCTAATAATACTGCTGCCAGCGCGCTGCTCGGAGTCGTATTTCCAATTCCCATTTCACCTGTTGCAATCAGCTGATATCCTTTTTCTTTTAGCTGCCTTACGATATCAATTCCTATTTGTATGGCCTGTTCGCATTCCTCTATCGTCATGGCAGGCTCGACTGCAATATTCCCCGTTCCTTTCCGCACACATCTGTCCATGAGCGAACCCGTTTTCAGTTCCTTACTTTCTTTCATGCCATCACTTGCAATTCCGATATCAATCGGATAAATATCAACATTCGCGGTCTTTGCCATGACTGCCGCGCTCGTATTCCCTGTTACAAAGTTTTCTGATACTACTCTGGTTACTTCTGCTCCCGTTTGCGTCACATGCTCTGCAACAACGCCATGATCCGCACACATAATTACAAGTGCGGATTTCTCTATTCTCACATGTTCTGCCTGCTGTTGTATTCCTGCTATTCTTACAATTGCATCTTCCAACAGCCCTAAACTGTGGATTGGTTTTGCAATGCGATTCCACCGTGCAACTGCCTGTTCGCATATTCTATTATCAATCTCCTGTATTTCGTTACACTGTGTCAACATATACCAGTTCCTTCTTTCTTGCGTTTCCATACTGTACACAATTATCCACAAAAGAAGCTGCTGCCTGCATATTCCCCTGCAGGTAAAAATGCGCAAATCCTGCAATCGTCTTATTCTGAATCCGCATACAATCCCATTTTCTAACACCATCGGGTTTTACTGCTATCGCTTGTACTCCTGGTTCGCTGCTTTCCCAATAGTGGAATTCATGTGCCGGAATCTGCACACCAGGTACTCCAAACACAGATTCTTCCTTTACCGTAACATTCACATATCCGAATCCCTGCCTTTTTGCTGCACGTTGTGCGGCCCCTTTC
>JAEWWQ010000124.1 GCA_023458855.1 Bacillota bacterium | reverse complement strand
GAGCCATAATGAATAGTAAAAAAGTCAACTGGATGTTTTTAACTACAATCTTAATAGAATTTATTATTCTATTTGTACTTGGTATTTTCTACCGGTTCATATCAATAGGAATTGTCAGCAATCTGATTATCAGCGAGCTTATCCTGCTGCTTCCTGCATTGATATTTGTAACGGCAACCCGTACAAAATGGCGTGATGTACTGGTATTTAAACCGATAAAAGTGTCTACGGTATTGATGATCATTCTTTTTACATATCTGACAATGCCCCTTGTAACAACCATAAATGCCTTTACGATGCTTTTTTCGGATAATGTGGTAGCTGAAATGAGTGCAGATATTCTGAATATGCCATTTCTCATTATGCTGTTTCTGATGGGAATATTTGGTCCCGTATGTGAAGAAGTAGTATTCAGAGGTATTGTGCATTCGGGATACAGGAGATCGGGAAACGCTCTGCAGGCAATGTTCTTTTCAGCCTTTCTTTTTGGACTCATGCATATGAATTTCAACCAGTCCATCTATGCTTTTGTGATTGGATTTCTGCTGGTATTATTAAAAGAGGCGACAGGGAGTATGTGGGGTTCAGTCGTCTATCATGTCATATTTAATTCCAATACAGTAATCATGCTCTATGCATCAGAAAAATGGCTGGCAGATTTTACGGATAACGCGACAGAAATACTGGATACGAATACGCTGATCATTTCTATTAGCGTAAGTATGGTGGTGGCAGCAATTACCATTGCAATAGCGGGATGCTGCCTGGTCTGGATCGCTAATAATGAAAACCGGAAAGAATGTTTTGCTGAAATCTGGAATAATCGTAAGGCTGGGCGTGGCAGGATGATAACAATACCACTGGTTATCAGTTTTATTCTGTGCCTTGCCTATATGATTCTCCAGTTATTTCTGCAATAGCAGGCACGTGATCCGGTAATGTGTTTTGTTGAATTCTGACAGTAAATTTGCTATAATATAGCAAGATTTAAGAAGGTGGTCATATGAAGGAAATAAACTTACTTGGAATATCATTAATAGATTATACACTGAAGGAATCTTTAAAGTTATCCAATCATTATTTAAATAACGGAGCTTTAAATACGATCGTGATTGTATCTACCAGAATACTGGTAGAGGCGGGGGAAAACCCGGAATACAAAAAGTGGATTGAGTCTATGGACATGGCGGTATGTGCGGAAACAGATATTTTGCGGGCAGCTGATAATGCTACCAGAAACCGGATGAAAGAAGTGGAAAACGGAGAATTCATCAGAGAATTTTTTCGTCGGCTGGCATGGAATCATAAGAAGCTTTTTTTACTATCGGACAGTGAGCAGCAAATGGAATTTCTGAAAAAGAAAGTATATGACGTACAGCCGAATCTGAACGTTGTGGGGCAGTATGTATTGGAAGATGTCGCGGCTGAAATAGATTCTTTTATCAATGAGATTAATGACATTGTACCTAACGTTATTGTGTCGAGTATGTCGCATCCGCTGCAGGAACAGCTCATGTATGAGAACAAGATGAAGATGAATGCAAATGTCTGGCTGGCTTTACCGGAACATAGTGTGATACAAACAAGAAAAGGAATGCGGACTTCCAGGCTGTTAACGTTATTTTATAAAAAAATGTTCAAAAGACGTGTTTCAAAATACAATAATGAGAAATCAGAATAACATGCTCTCTTTGGAAAATACAAAGAGAGCATTGTTTTGTATAGGTTGTACATTTTCTAAAAAAGAAAAAAATAAAAGAAAATATATAAAATGCATAAAAAAGACGGAAATAACTATAGATTAATTTGTAACAATATATTAGAATGAAAAATGGGTGTAGAAAAAAACAGAAATTCAAAACAATCAATGTTGTAAAATTATACAAGAAAAAGGAGCGAGGTTATGATATCGAATCAAATTTTGCAAAACACGGTAGAAGGAATGAAAACAATTACCAGACTGGATTTTATTGTGCATGACATAGATGGGAAAGCAATTGCATCTACAATGGATGAGAATGTGGATCTGGAGGCGGCAACTGTAGAATTTGTAAAATCTCCTGCTGATAGTCAGGAAGTACAGGGATATCAGTTCTTTAAGGTATATGATGAATCTCAGATAGAATATATTCTGGTCGTAAGCGGAAGCGGAGAGAATGCATATACGGTGGGGAAGATGGCTGCATTCCAAGTCCAGAATCTGCTGGTTGCCTATAAGGAGCGATTTGATAAGGACAATTTTATAAAAAACTTATTGCTGGATAATTTATTGCTGGTCGATATTTACAGCCGCTCAAAGAAGCTCCATATTCAGGCGGATGCCAGGAGGGTCGTAATTATTATAGAATCCGGTATTGCAAAAGATAATAATGCACTTGAAATCGTGCGTACAAATATCGGGAACAGTAAAGATTTTGTCACAGCGGTTGATGAAAACAGTATTATTGTGGTAAAAGAACTGGCTGAGACAGACACCAATAAGGAAATAGATAAGTCAATTAAGATGATCAGTGCTGTTTTGGAAAAAGAAGGAATTGGCAATGTACACATGGCATATGGTACAATTGTAAATGAAATTAAAGAAGCCAGCCGTTCTTATAAAGAAGCAAAGATGGCCTTGGATGTTGGAAAGATTTTCTTTGATGACAGGAACATTATTGCTTATAGCGAATTGGGAATCGGCCGTTTGATCTATCAGCTTCCGATTCCGCTCTGCAAGATGTTTATTAAGGAAATATTCGGCGGAAAGAGCCCGGATGATTTTGATGAAGAGACACTGACCACCATTAACAAGTTTTTTGAAAACAGCTTAAATGTATCAGAAACTTCAAGACAGCTTTTTATTCACAGGAATACATTGGTATACCGTTTGGATAAGTTACAGAAGAGTACTGGACTGGACCTTAGAGTATTCGAAGACGCAATTACATTCAAGATTGCGCTTATGGTTGTAAAATATATGAAATACATGGAAACTTTTGAATATTAAATTAGGTAGGTGGATAGTTTGAGAACCAAAGAAGCTAAGAAACAAGCTGATAAAAAAGCTAAAAAGATAACAAGCAATGAGATTATCAAGCTGGAAAATGTAAGTAAGTCTTATTCCACGGGTGCACCTGCGTTAAACGGTGTGAACCTGCACATTAATAAGGGCGAATTTGTTTTTATTGTAGGAGATAGTGGATCTGGTAAATCTACATTGATAAAATTATTGCTTAGAGAATTGACACCAACAGAGGGAAAGATTTTTGTAAACGGAACCGATGTTGAAAGATTAAAAAGAAGAAAAGTACCAAAATTCAGAAGAAATATGGGAGTTGTTTTTCAAGATTTCCGTTTGCTGAAAGATAGAAATGTTTATGAAAATGTTGCGTTTGCACAGCGCATCATTCAGGTACCTACAAAACAGATCCGTAAAAATGTCCCATCTATTTTGTCAATCGTAGGTCTGGCTGGTAAGTATAAGGCAAAGCCAAAACAATTATCAGGAGGAGAGCAGCAAAGGGTAGCACTTGCGAGAGCGCTGATTAATCAACCGCCAATCCTGCTGGCAGATGAACCAACGGGGAATCTGGATCCCAAAAATTCATGGGACATCATGAAATTACTGGAACAGATTAATCTGAACGGGACGACGGTACTCGTTGTGACTCATAACAGGGAGATCGTAAATGCCATGCAGAAGAGGGTTATTACGATGAAAAAGGGTGTCATTGTAAGTGACGAGGAAAAAGGTGGTTATATCGATGAGGATTAGTACATTTTTTTATACACTTAAACAGGGTGTTATCAGTATATTCAGGAACAAATGGTTTTCATTGGCTTCATTAGCTACGATCAGCGCGTGTCTGTTCCTGTTTGGTCTGTTCTACGCTGTTATAATCAACTTTCAGAATATAGTAAAGACTGCAGAAGAAGGTGTTTCGGTCACTGCCTTTTTTGATGAAGGGATTTCAGAAGAACGTATTGTGGAAATCGGCGAGATGATTCAGAAAAGAACTGCGGTATCAAAGGTAGTATATGTCTCAGCAGATGAGGCATGGAACTCATTTAAGGAAGAGTATCTGGGTGAATATTCCGATGGATTTACAGAGAATCCGCTGGCTGATTCGGCAAACTATGAGATTTACATGAATGATGTATCAAAACAGGCAGATCTCGTAACCTATCTGGAATCCATAGACGGAATCAGGGAAGTAAATAAATCAGAAGTTACAGCAAATACCCTGAGTGGTGTGAATAAGCTGATCGGTTATGTGTCAGTGGGCATTATAGCGATATTGCTTGCGGTATCTGTGTTCCTGATCAGCAATACGGTTACGATTGGTATTTCCGTACGCAAAGAAGAAATAGAGATCATGAAATATATTGGTGCAACGGATTTCTTCGTTCGTTCTCCTTTTGTCGTGGAAGGTATTATTATCGGGCTGTTAGGTTCTTTGTTCCCGTTGGTTATCATTTATATTATCTATAATAATGTTGTAGATTATGTGGCAAATAAATTTCAGATTCTGACATCATTATTACAATTTTTGCCTGTAGGAACAATCTTCAGTACACTGATACCAGTATCTATGTCAATCGGTGTTGGGATTGGTTTCATTGGAAGCTTTGTTACCGTAAGAAAACATTTGAGAGTATAAGGAATGACAAGATAAGGATAGGATACATGAGACATTGGAGACGAAGAATATGCATAGCGATAAGTGCTGCTTTACTTCTTACTTGTCTGCAGATACAATTTGTGAATGCGACATCGTCATCGGAATTGACCAACGATAGTATTAAGGAAAAGGAAAGCCAGATATCGGAAGCACAAAAACAGAAAGATTCATTGCAATCCGGTATGACGGATGTGAAAAAAATATTAAAGTCTCTCGAAAGTTCAAAAGCAAATCTGAAGGATTATGTTGAAAAGCTGGATTCTAACCTGAACAGTATTCAAGAGAAGCTCGATAAACTGAATGCATTAATAGATGAAAAAACAAAAGAAATTACAGAAACAAAGGCAGAACTTGTGAAGGCTGAGGCAAAGGAAAAAGAACAATATGAAACCATGAAAAAGAGAATCCAGTTCATGTATGAACGCGGAGATGTGGTTTATATTGAGATGCTTCTTTCTGCTAAAAGTTTTGGTGAATTTTTAAATAAAAATGAATATATCCAGAAACTATCAGCGTATGATAGAAAAATGTTACAGGAATATCAGGAAACCAAAGAGGCAATTGACCAGTATAAAGAAGAACTGGAAGACGAGCAGAAGACTTTGGAAGAGGCAAAGGAGAATGCAAAGGCAGAAGAAGCTTCTATGGAGACCCTGATATCTGCCAAGGAACAGGAAATCGGGTATTATGAAGCGGACATTTCAAATAAGTCCCAGCTGGTAAAGGAATACGAGGCGGAGATCGCAGCGCAGACAGCATCCATTGCAGCATTGGAGAAGGCGGTCGCAGAGGAAAAAGAAAGATTAAAGGCGGCAAATGAAGCGGTTCAAAGATATGATGGGGGAAAATTTACATGGCCGGCACCGTCGTATACAAGAATTTCAGACGATTATGGTTACCGGATACACCCCATTCTGGGCGTAAAGCAATTTCACAATGGAGTTGATATGGCAGCTCCAAGCGGAACGCCGATTCTGGCCGCGTATGACGGAACGGTCGTTCAGGCATCTTATAGTAATACAATGGGCAATTATATCATGATCGATCATGGGGATGGTTTGTATACAATATATATG
>JAEWWQ010000123.1 GCA_023458855.1 Bacillota bacterium | reverse complement strand
TCAACACCGTAAATTTTGCAATCAGTAATTCCTGCTGCATTTGCTGCTGCCAAAGCTCCAAGTGCTGTAGGATCATTGCCGCCAAAAATTGCTACAACATCACCATGTGCCTGTAATAAATCTTCTGCAATTCCCATTGCTGTTTCAAGGTTACCTTTTGCATCCTGCTGTGCAACAATGTTAAAGCCTTTGCCTTCAATTGCATCTAAGAAACCATTTGTTCTGTCTACTACAGAATTCATTGTAGGAGAATCAAGTACAATGATATCTCCGCCGTCAGGACATTTTTTAACAAGGTCTTCTCCACATACCTTACCAGCATTGTAGTTATCTGATCCTGCATAAGATGTAACATAAGACATATCTGCTACTTCTGTATCAAAGTTGATGATCGGAATACCTGCTGCCTTTAATTCATCAAGAGCAGGAAGGATACCTTCTGCTTCTGCCGGATTTAAGAAGATAGCATCGATTCCCTGGGAAATCATATCTTCGATCTGTGTAATCTGTAAAGATACATCATTTGCCGGATCTGTTGTAATTAAAGTATCACCATTTGCTTCTACCTTATCCCTGATTGTTTGTTCAAGAATTACGAAGAATGGATTGGTACCGTCCATACATGTGTAACCGAATGTATAGCTTTCTTTGTCCCCCGCTGCTGCAGCTGCTTCTGATGTAGCTTCTTCTGCTACTGTTTCTGCAACCGATTCAGCCGCTTCTGTTGCTGCTGTTTCCCCCTTATCTTCCGTTTTTGTACTTCCGCATCCTACCAGCATAGTAGCTACCATGCTGACACATAACAACGCACTTAATACTTTTCTTTTCATACTTTTCGTACCCCCGTGTGATATTTTTTGTTTACATATACATCTTATCCATTTTTATTCCATTTCACACGTGAAGTTTGTAATTAATTTTGCATGACAATTGTAATATTCTATTGTCTGAGTAATGAAGTGACATTTCGTTGTACAATTTTTAATGTACTTTCTACATTTTTATCATCCGTTAATATCTTATCGATCTCCCCTTCTGCCAGTACCATTGTCTCATGATACCTGGTAAACTTCGGAACAATGACCCCTTTTTCGATTACAACATCCAGAAGCGCATTATCTATGACGCGCTCTCTGTCGTCCGTATCTTCGCTCAGAATAATCTCCGCTTCCTTCGAGCTTGTCACACTCCTTAGGACAGACGCCCCTTGCGAATAGCGGAAAATATCCAGTTGGTTCTCCTTATCATAGGTAAACAATTTGAGCAGCTCCCAGGCAAGTTCTTTATGCTTACTTTGTTTTCCGATTCCCATCAAAAGGGTATTTACTTCCGATACATTATCACCTTCTTCTCCGGAAGGCAGCGTAATACAATCCCACTTAAAGGTAGTGTATTTTTTTATTTTATAGGGATATGTCTTATAGGTCCTGTAATCTGCAAAAGTAAGCGGCATGAATGCAACATTTCCTGCATCGAATTTATCCTGTCCTACATTCTGTCCCTGGTTCAGATCCGATAGTTTCTTTGCAAATTTAACGGAGTCGATCACACGCTGGTCTGTAAAATAGCTTTCCGTTCCGGCTTCATCAAATAGTGCAGCACCATTGGAATATGCTGCCTCCTGCCAGCTGTAATTGCAGGTCCCGAACTGGTCTATCATCCCATCCTCATCCCTGTCTTTGGTAATTCTGCTGCAGATATCATACATATCATCCCACGTCCAATCGGACTCCGGCACCATAAAACCTTCATGATTCAAGAGCGACTTGTTCACAAACATGAGCGTCGGTACCGTTTCATAAGGAAGTGCATATTGATCCCCTCTGTACTTTCCTGTATTTAGTGCAGTCGTATAATAATCCTCTGTACGAAAGGAGTGATCTTTACTCTCCATATCATCCAGATTCTCCAAGACATCAAGTGATACCAGTGTGTCAAAATCATCGGATAAAATCATGGCAACATCCGGTGTTTTTCCCTTGAGAACCTGTTGTGCATACCATTCTGAATAATCGGTTTTTCTGATTCCGCTTGTATAATGCACTTTTACACCAGGATGCTCCGCCTCAAACTGGGCTATTACCTTATCTATGATCACATAGCTGTTTGCATTGGCTACATCCCAGTTACTGCCTGCAAACATACCAAATTCTAATACAATCGGATTACGATTCTGATAGATCTCATAAGCATGAAATCCTATTGTAACTGCAAAAATAAATAAAACTGCGATAAACATTCTTTTTCTCTTCATTGCTGCCTCCCGACGAATATTTAATTCCCAACATGCCGCCACTAGCGGCTTGATGATTGCACTGCCCAGATTGCCAGCTGGGTGCGGTCACGAAGCTGCAGCTTATTTAATATGGTGCTTAAATAATTCCGTACGGTTCCCTCAGATAAAAATAATGTTTCTGCTATCTCTTTATTAGACGCACCTTTTTCTACTTCTCTTATAATCTTCCATTCTGCCTTGGTAAGTTCTGCAATCGCTTTTTCATCCACATGAATGGTATAATCTCCCTTGGCCATCTGAGAAAACAGCCTCACTACCTTTGCTGCCACATCGGGGTTGATCATAGCACGTCCGCTATATACAGTTTCTATCGCATCCACCAGTCCATCCATGGACACGCCCTTCAGCAGGTAACCACTTGCACCGTATTTCAGCGCATCATATACAAATTCATCATCATCAAAGGTAGTCAGAATAATGATTCTTATCTCCGGATAATTCTCCTTAATAATCTTTGTGCACTGCACACCATCCATCTTGGGCATTCTGATATCCATAAGTATGATGTCCGGCATCTTTTCTCTGACACTTCGTATCACTTCCTGTCCATTCTCTACGGAGTCCGTTACTTCCAGGTTCTCTTTACTGTTTAATACAATTTCCAAACTTTGCCTTATTAATTCCTGATCATCTGCTATTAGTACTTTAATCATATTCCTCACCCCATCTGATTGGTATTACCGCATCTACTAAAAATCCATTTTCACTTTTATAGGTAACTGTTCCATGCAGCATCTGTATCCGTTCCTGCATATGCTTGGTCCCAAAGCCTTTTTTCATATCCGTACATCCGATTCCGTTATCCTGTATCTGCAGGTGAAGTTCCGAATCCTCTTTCCGGATAGTCACCCATATTTTATTTGCTTTTCCATGACGCAACGCATTGGTAATACTTTCCTGTACAGTCCGATAGATTGTATTTTCTTCATCTTCATCAAATTTTAAGTTTGATTCACATTGGAAGAATACTTCCGCCTGTGTCACACTCGTCATATCCTCAATCATATTGCGAATTGCAGATTCCAGACTTAACCGTTCCAATGCATCCGGACGCAATTCATTTACCGAACGCCTTATTTCACTGATTCCATCCCTGGTTACTTTTGATATCACTTCCAACTGTTTTTTTGTTACCTGCGGATTGCTGTCGATCATCGTAATACAGGCATCAATCCCGGCTGAAATCCCTGTTAAAGTGTGTCCCAGCGTGTCATGTATCTCTCTTGCCAGCCTGTTTCTTTCTTTTGTCTTGCCCATCTTTTCTTTGATATCCGCAAATTGTTTCAACTCTTCATTTGCGCTCTCCAGCTCATCATTTTTCTGACTCAGCTGGCTGTACAAAGAATTTACCTTTTCAATAATCCCCTGCTGTGTCTGGATCACATAAATACAGAATACAATAAATATGATAATGTTCAGAGAAGTCAGAACATTGTACCCGCCGATCAGATATTGCTGGTTATGCGCATTATAATAGCTGACATAATCATTGATGGAATATAAGTTATAATTTATTGTTAAGAACTCATGATCGGTACCTACATAGATAAGAATAGCCAGCAGCATAAATATCATCTTCACCTTATCCTGTACATAATAGATAATATTGGCAAACACCCAGAACAGGATTCCATTATAATTAAAGTTCAGCACGATCATAAGAATACAACTCGTCAGAAAATCAAATACCAGCGAGCTATAAATAAAAGACATTTTCTCTCTATATACAAATTCCCGCAGTAAAAATGACATCAATAAGCATAGCAATAACAGTATCGTAGTATATAAGATCAATTCCGGTTTTCTTGGAATTGCATTCGTACGCCCGATAAAATTCCTCGCTGTATAAAAATCACAAATTTTCTCAGTTGTCATATAAATAAAAACTGCCGGAAATGAAACTGCCGCAATATTTATCATTAACATAATGTATTTCACATACCGAATACGTTTGTCACTCATTCCTGTCACTCATTCCTTTTCTGTTTCTCTCTATTGCCAGCCTGCAATATCATAATCATCCAGATTCTCTTGTGTAATCAGTTTTACGGGAATGATAATATTAGATTCTACCGACTCTCCCGCAAGATATTCATACGCTTCCTGAGCTGCTGTATTTCCGATTTCTATTGGGAACTGGGCACTGGTACCCTCCAAAAACCCCTGCTTTATCATTGTTTTTCCATCCGGTGATCCGTCGATTCCGTAGATAAGAATATCTCTGTCTATCCGCTTTAACTGTAATGCTGCAAGTGCGCCCAGGGCAGTCGGATCATTGCCTCCCAGAATCACATCAAACTCTATTCCCTCATCAATAATCCCCTTCGTGATTTCCATAGCGACTTCAAGCTCCGCCGTAATCTTTTCATGGACCACGACCTCATACTCATCATGTCCCTTTATCGTATCCAGAAAACCTTGTACACGAAGTGCAGTCGAATTGATATTCTCATGATTAATAATTGCGATCCTCGCCTTTTTTCGCTTCTTCATAACATCTTTTGCGATCTGTACACCTGCATTATAATTATCTGACAATATACTGGACACCACATATTCAGAATCATACACATAGGTATCCACATTAAATACAGGTATTCCTGCTTCCTGGCATTTGATAAGTGCAGGTTTCACACTCTTCCAGTCTACCGGGCTTAAAAATATGGCAACCACCCCATCCTCTATCATTTCTTCAATCTGCTGATTCTGCTTTTCCTGATCCTGAGCCGGATCCCGGCTGATCAATACATCTCCATTGGCCTCTACCACTTCCTCCAGACTGTCATCCAAGGCTTCAAAATAAGGGTTGTTCATGGTCATATAAGTGGCTCCGAATTTTTTGGGTACATGCTCCTCATTTTCATTTTCCACCTTTAATTCCTGTTTCCCACTTCCACATCCACTTATTTGCAATACTATTCCAAGAAGAAGCAATAGGATTTTATATTTATTTCTTTGTAAATACCATTTCTTCTGATTCACCATACCTCGCCCGCTTCCACGCAGCTACATTTGCCATTTTCACTACGTATTACTTGTTTTGTAATTTATATCACACCATATCATATTATGAATTACATTTTTCGTCAATCTCACATTGTGCAACTTGAATACTATTGCATAGAATTTCCATTATTTTTGAGTAGTTTTTATTGAATTTAGCACTTTATTTACCGCAGATAAAAAGGGAACAGCAACGTCATCACATTGTCTATTCCCTTAAAATAATCACTTTTTAATTTTTGTTATTACCGGCATTCGGCTTGTGTATCTGAGTCCATTTTACAGATTCCAAAACGTAAGTGGTGAATAGGTATTATTTTATTAAATCTGTTCAATTACCACCGCATGTGCAATGCCGGGTACTGTCTGCCCTTCATTAAAACTTGTCTTGGACAGCAGCGCGCCGGTCGGTACAAAAAGCACTCTGCTCCACTGTTTTTCTTCTATCTGCTTTAGAATATAGGCTGACAGGACTGTCGCAGCACATCCACATCCGGAACCTCCTGCATGTGTATCCTGACTGTCCGGGTCAAACATTTCAATACCGCAATCCATATGCAGCATATTAATATCAATATTTTTTTCTGACAGAAGATCTTTAAGTGCTGTCTGCCCTATCTTACCAAGATCCCCTGTGATGATCCTGTCATAATCGGAGGGGGTCCGCGAAAAATCTATCATGTGCTGATAAATGGTATCTGCTGCTGCCGGAGCCATACAAGCTCCCATATTCATGGAATCTTTTAGACCAAAATCCACAATTTTACCTGTCGTAATTCCCGTTATCTTTGCCCGTGCCATCTTTCCCTGCTGGCTGCTTAATACAAATGCTCCGCTTCCTGTTACTGTCCACGAAGCAGATAGCGGCCTTTGGTTTCCATATTCCAACGGAAATCTGAACTCTTTTTCTGCACTCGCAAAGTGACTGGAAGTTACACATAATACATGTTCCGCATAGCCGCCTGCAATCGTCATCGCACCCATGCTTAAAGCTTCACCACAGGTAGAAC
>JAEWWQ010000122.1 GCA_023458855.1 Bacillota bacterium | reverse complement strand
CACATCCACAAGGGAAAATCCAATCGCTGCTGCAAGAAATCCATTTATGGTATGAAGCATGGTATCCCAGAATGGATAAATTATGTAATAGGAACTTATCTCACCCAGTATTTCAGCAGCAAATATGAACAACAACATAAATATTTCCAATGTTGTGGGCAGTTCGATACGCAGATTTACCTGTATGAAACTCGGAACAATCAGCAGCAACAGGGTCAATGCACATAGAAAAACATTTTCGAAATTCCCGTTAAAAAATTGCAATACCATCATCAGGATAACCAATATGCGCAGTATAAAAAATACTATAAAAGAACTTTTATGTTCCCTTAATTCCATCTTCAATGCTCTTGCCATGTTTTTCAATTTGGTATCTTTCAATTTGCATATCCTTTCCTATTAAAAAATAAGACAAAAGTAAGTTTCCCTACTTTTGTCTCATATTATAACATAGAAATAGCAGAGAATATATCCCTGTTTTCTGCTCATTTGTCTGAACACTTACACTTCTCTTACTTCAAAGTACTGTTGCGATATATAATGTCTTCTCTGCCCGGACCATTGGATACCATTGTTATCGGATATCCGATCTGTGACTCAATAAATTCTATATATTTCCTGCAATTTTCCGGAAGTTCTTCATAATTCTTAATTCCCCGAATATCTTCTTTCCAACCAGGAAGGATCTCTAATACTGGCTTCGCTTTTTCTAACAGGCCTGTTGTCGGAAAGTCTGTTGTAACCGTTCCCTTCACATCGTATCCAACACAAACCGGGATCTCGTCCAAATATCCAAGTACATCCAATACGGTAAATGCAACATCTGTAGTTCCCTGTAATCTGCAGCCATACTTGGAAGCAACACAATCAAACCATCCCATGCGCCTCGGGCGACCCGTTGTAGCACCATATTCACCGCCATCTCCGCCGCGTCTTCTAAGTTCATCTGCTTCATCACCAAAAATCTCGGATACAAAAGCTCCTGCACCTACTGCTGAAGAATATGCCTTGCATACTGTTACTATCTGTTTAATCTCATACGGTGGAATACCTGCTCCGATTGCCCCATATGCTGCAAGTGTTGATGAAGAAGTAACCATCGGATAAATGCCGTGATCAGGATCTTTTAACGTACCGAGCTGTCCCTCTAACAGAATCGTCTTTTCTTCCTTAATTGCCCTGTCCAAATATAATGACACATCACATACATATGGTGCCACCATTTCTTTATATCCCATCAATGTCTGATATAGTTCTTCTACCTCCAGAGCCGGCTTATGATATAAGTGCTCCAATAATACATTCTTTGTCTCGCAGACTCTGGCCAGTTTTTCTTTTAAGTCAGTGCCATCAAATAATTCACTTACCTGAAAACCGATTTTTGCATATTTATCTGAATAGAATGGTGCTATCCCTGATTTGGTAGAGCCAAATGATTTACCGCCAAGTCTTTCTTCTTCATACTGATCAAATAAAATATGATATGGCATTACCATCTGTGCTCTGTCAGAAACTAAGATCTTAGGCATTGGCACGTTTTTATCTATGATTGACTGGATTTCCTTAAAAAGAATTGGAATATTGAGTGCTACACCATTACCGATAATACTGGTCGTATGGTCATAGAACACTCCGGAAGGAAGTGTATGAAGTGCAAATTTTCCATAATTATTTACGATTGTATGTCCTGCATTCGCACCGCCCTGAAATCTGATAATAATATCAGCTTCTTTCGCAAGCATATCCGTAATCTTTCCTTTTCCTTCATCGCCCCAATTTGCTCCGACTACCGCTTTCACCATAACTTATTGTTCCTCCATTTTCATTACGTTTCGCAAAGTGCCTTAACACTTTTCTCACAAAATTCTTTTTACCTTGTAAGTATACATCGTAATATATTATAAGTAAAATCAATATTTATTATATATGTTATAATTTTTGATTATAACACTATTTCTACTAAGCTTCCTTTTCCTGAATCAGCTGCATCAATTTCCGGGCCGGAGAGGAAAGCGGACTTTTTGCATCCACGATTACGCAAAAGTGGCGTTTCGGAATAATCTTATTAAAACGCAGTTCAAATAGCCGCCCATCATCAAGATAGGGTTTTGCAAAATCTCGCATTACATTTCCAATTCCCAGATTCCGCAAGGCAAATTGTACTATCATATCACTGGTTGCAAGTTCAAATTCCGGATGAATCACAACGCCGTTTTTTGCCAGAAATGCGTCCATATAACTTCTCGTACTTGTATTTTTTTCCAGAGAAATCAAGGGCATATTTTCCAGTTCCTGTAAATCCAGAGTATGATGCTTATAAGGGATAAATTTTCGTCCGGCAACAAACACATCTTCTATCTGTCTTACTTCGATAGCCTGAATTCCATCTCTGACTTCAAAAGGGGTACTGACAACTCCAAAGTCAATCCTGCTTTCCTGCAGATAGCGAAGCGTCTCTGGCGTAGGTGCATTGGTAACGATTACCTTTATCTTCGGATACATCTCATGGAAGCGCTCCAGATAAGGAAGGAGATAGAATTGCAGCGTCATATCACTTGCCCCGATGTGGATTTCCCCTATGTCAAGATTCAGCATTTTAGATAGCATGTGTTCCCCAAGTTCCATCTGTTCATATCCTTTTTGCACAAATGAGAACAATAATTCTCCTTCCTTGGTCAAGCGCACACCTTTTGAAATACGTACAAACAGCTTTGCCCCCAATATCTTTTCCAACTGCTTCAGAGACTGGCTGACTGCCGGCTGAGATATGGACAGCTGTTCTGCTGCCATCGTAATACTTCCAAGTCTTGCAACATAATAAAATACTTTGTAATACTCCAGATTAGCTGTCATAATGGTCTACCGCACTTCCCTTTAAAAATAGCGTACAAGTCCGCCTTGGCTAAAGTATATCATATTTTTTCCACATTTTTTTATTTATTATGCTAAAATAGATGTCGTAAATAATATTTTAAGCAGAAAGGGCTCACTAAGGATGAAGAAAATCGGAATCGTAATCTGTAACTATAATAAAAGCGCCTGCATTATCAATTGTATCCAGAGTGTATTAGAATCGACTACAACTGATTATGATATTTATGTTGTCGATAACGCTTCTACGGATGATTCCGTTATGCAGATAGAATCTCACTTCGGCAGCTTAGTTACCATTCTGAAAAATACTGTAAATATGGGCGGCTCCGGTGGTTTTAACACGGGAATCCGTAAGGTCCTTGAGCTGAAATATCCCTATCTTTTATGCCTGGACAACGATGTATTAGTGGATGAAAATGCCATTCTTCATTTATATGAATTCTTAGTTTCCCATCAGGATGTCGGCAGCGTCGGTGCACGGGTCTACCATATGGAATCTCCTGATTATATCCAGCAATCCGGTATTAATATTGATATGGCGCATTTTTCTGCAGAAACTCTTTATGCAGATACACTTGATGATGGTTCCATCCCTGAAATCGTCTATTGCGATACGGTTGCTACATGCTGCGCAATGATCCGTACCTCCATTCTTCATACAACGGATATTGGTATCATGCCCCAAGATAACTTTATCTATTGGGATGATTGCGAATGGGGCTATCGCATCACACAGACCGGATATCGGGTCGCTGTCTACGGAGCTGCACAGGTCCTGCATGCAATGGGGGCCAGGGATTCTATGAAATACGCTTTCACAAATTATTATATCTGGCGTAACCGGATTCATTTTTTTCTAAAATATACGCCTGCAGTTCAATTAGAAAGCATGAGTTTATGCCTGCTCCGTGAGATCTTTGATGTTCTCTATGAATGCCTGTATCGTGAAGAACACAATCTTATGCGAACCATTCATTTTGCTTTTACAGATGCCCTTTTCAATATACGCGGCATGGCAGATCCTGACCATCTGCTGGACGAAAAACAGAATACCAATGATGAAAAACTGTATGCACTTTTATCCGGAAAGAACTCTTTTTATGTGAATGCCCTTGGATATGATGCAGAAGCAGATTATTTTGTGAATCACGTGCTAAAGCGCTTTCCTGATATAAAAAGAGCAGAAAGCAAGGAAACAAGTGATATCTCCTTTACCTTCTGCGACTATATTATGAATGTCTCTGATTTTTCATTTGATACAATTTATATCGATACTGCTTTCAGTATTCTTTCTTCACCGGATGATGTTACCACAATCCGCAATTATACCTATAGCAAGTCCCTGTTTATTTATATGAATCAGGCAGCTGTATTGGATACTGCACACAAGATACAAAGTTTAAACAGTAATCTCGGCAGTGATACCAAGTAATTCCTGATTTTCCTCCAGAATTGGTCTGATTACTTTTTTAAGGAATGCTTCAACCTGTATTTCGGCGCGTCCCGTATACTTTGCCGGATCCATTGTTTTCTCCAATTCTTCCAGACTCAGGTTAAATGCCGGATCTGCTGCAATTAATTCCAGGAGATTATTTTCTTTGCCGTTTACTTTCACATTTTTACCTGCTTCCATGGAAAGTTCGCGGATTTTTTCGTGCAATTCCTGTCTGTCTCCACCTGCTTTTACAGCGTCCATCATAATATTCTCTGTTGCCATAAATGGAAGCTCACTGCGAAGACGTTTTTCAATTACCTTTGGATAGACCACAAGTCCGTCAACTACATTCAGGCACAGGTCCAGGATACCATCGACCGCAAGGAATCCTTCCGGAATTGATAATCTCTTATTTGCGGAATCATCCAGCGTCCTCTCGAACCACTGTGTTGCTGAAGTGATCGCAGGATTCAGGGCATCTACCATCACGAATCTGGATAAAGAGGCAATTCTTTCACTTCTCATAGGATTCCTCTTATACGCCATTGCTGAAGATCCTATCTGACTCTTTTCAAATGGTTCTTCCACTTCCTTTAAGTGCTGCAATAAGCGGATATCATTAGACATTTTGTGTGCACTGGCGGCAATCCCTGCTAAAACATTTGCAACTCTGGTATCCACCTTACGGGAATATGTCTGTCCTGATACCGCAAAGCATTCTGAAAATCCCATCTTCGATGCAATCATCGGATCAATCTTATCAATCGTTTCCTGATCGCCATCAAATAATTCCAGAAAACTTGCCTGCGTTCCTGTTGTCCCCTTAGATCCGAGCAGTTTCATATTCTCTAAAACGTAAGTTAAATCCTCGAGATCCAATATAAATTCCTGCGCCCAAAGAGTCGCTCTCTTTCCGACTGTCGTTGGCTGTGCCGGCTGAAAATGGGTAAAAGCAAGCGTCGGAAGCGCCTTGTACTCTTCCGCAAATTTTGATAACTCAGCAATCACATTTACCAATTTCTTTTTTACCAGACGCAGTGCTTCTGTCATTACGATAATATCTGTGTTATCTCCGACATAACAGGAGGTTGCCCCAAGATGGATGATTCCCTTCGCCTTTGGGCATTGCACACCATACGCATATACGTGACTCATAACATCATGGCGCACTTCTTTTTCACGCTTTCTGGCAACATCATAATTAATAGTATCCTGATGTGCTTTCAATTCATCGATTTGTTCCTGCGTGATATGAAGTCCTAATTCTTTCTCTGTCTCAGCAAGCGCAATCCATAATTTTCTCCATGTCCGGAATTTCATATCCGGTGAAAAAATATATTGCATCTCTTTACTTGCATATCTTTCTGAAAGCGGACTTTGATATCTGTCTGTACTCATAATATTTATTCCTCCAAATAAGTTTCTTTTTAACGAAAGGGACAGGCACCTGCGATGTCTGTCCCTTCATGTTCTACACTTGGTGCTCGTTAAGCAAAGCCTCTGAACCTTGTTAAGCAAAGCCTCGAACCTTGCTTAGCAAAGCCTCTGAGTTCCGTTAAGCAAAGCCTCGAACCTTGCTTAGCAAAGCCTCGAAAAATCTTCGATTTTCCTCGGTCGCGTTGCGCGTTCATATAGAAATTATAATGTCTTAGTATGCGAGCATACACGTCATTATAATTTCTATATTCCCTTTGCTTATCTCGTATATTCCCTTTGGTTACCGTAGGTAATCACCACGAATGTCTTCTTCCGGCGGGTTCATCGGGTAACTTCCTGTAAAGCATCCTTTACAGATACCAAGTCCGCCGACCATCTCTTCCAGACGGTCAACATTCAGATATCCTAACGAATCTGCACCAATGATATCTCTTATCTCTTCAACGGAACGATTGTATGCAATTAACTGCTCTCTTGCCGGTACATCTGTTCCGAAGTAACATGGCCACAAGAATGGCGGTGAACTTACTCTCATGTGTACTTCTTTGGCTCCTGCATCACGAAGCATTCTTACGATTCGATCACTTGTGGTACCACGTACAATGGAATCGTCTATCATAATTACACGTTTTCCTTCCACCGCTTCTCTCAGTGCATTCAATTTTACCTGAACACTGCTTTCCCTGCTCTTCTGCTTCGGCTTGATAAATGTACGTCCGACATAAGTATTCTTAACAAAGGCTGTTCCATAAGGAATTCCTGATTGCAAAGAATAGCCCAGCGCTGCAACATTACCAGATTCGGGTACCCCGACTACCAGATCAGCCTCTACCGGTGAATCAATTGCCAGAAATTTACCTGCAAGT
>JAEWWQ010000121.1 GCA_023458855.1 Bacillota bacterium | reverse complement strand
TCTGAACTTCCGGATTGAATGGTTTTACAGTTACACCATATTTACCGCTTAATAAGTCTTTTGTCTCACCGGTTGCCATTTTATATCTCTCACCCATTAATACATTGAATACAGCCTGTGTACCAACGATTTGTGAAGATGGTGTAACAAGTGGCGGCTCACCAAAATCTTTACGTACTTGTGGAATTTCATTTAATACAGCGTCATATTTATCTTCTGCATGCTGCTCTTTCAACTGGCTGACCATGTTTGATAACATACCGCCCGGAACCTGATACAACAGTGTCTTAATATCAACACCAAGTACCTTAGGAGAAAGCAGTCCGCTTTTAAGGCATTCTTCTCTGTATGGTCTGAAATGCTCTGCGATTTCTGCAAGTAATTTTTGGTCAAATCCTGTATCATAAGGAGTTCCCTTAAATGTTTCAACCATAACTTCCGTTGCAGGCTGTGATGTTCCCATTGAGAATGGAGACATTGCTGTATCAATTACATCAACACCAGCTTCTACCGCTTTCAAATATGTCATACTGGCTACACCTGATGTGTAGTGAGTATGTAACTGAATCGGAATCTTTGTAGCAGATTTCATAGCTGTGATTAATTCTGTTGCATTGTAAGGAAGCAATAAACCAGCCATATCTTTAATACAGATCGAACTAGCGCCCATTTCTTCAATACGCTTTGCCATATCCATCCAGTATTCCATTGTATAAGCATCACCCAATGTATAAGAAAGTGCAACCTGGGCATGTCCATTTTCTTTATTACAAGCCTTTACAGCACATTCCACGTTGCGAAGGTCATTCAGACAGTCAAAGATTCTGATGATATCAATACCGTTCGCGAAAGACTTCTGAACAAAATATTCAACCACATCATCTGCATAATGACGGTATCCTAAAATATTCTGACCTCTTAATAACATCTGTAATTTTGTATTTTTGAATCCGGCTCTTAATTTTCTAAGTCTATCCCATGGATCTTCTTTCAGGAAACGAAGAGAAGCATCAAATGTTGCACCGCCCCAGCATTCTACTGAGTGATATCCAACTTTATCCATCTTGTCAATAATTGGAAGCATTAGTTCAGTAGGCATTCTTGTTGCAATCAAAGACTGATGTGCATCACGTAAGATTGTCTCTGTAATTCCAATTGGTTTTTTTACTTGTTCTGACATTTACATTTTCCTCCTATTTTGATTTACATTATGCCAAAGATAGCCATAAATGTTCCGGCCGCTACAGCAGTACCGATAACACCGGCAACGTTAGGTCCCATTGCATGCATGAGTAAAAAGTTTGTAGGATCTGACTCAGCACCAATTTTCTGTGAAACTCTGGCTGCCATAGGAACGGCAGATACTCCTGCTGAACCTATTAATGGATTTACACCTCCATGTGTTACTTTACACATTAATTTTCCAAATAATACACCTGCTGCAGTACCAAAAGCAAATGCGATCAAACCAAGAATAACGATTTTAATTGTAACCATATTCAGAAATGCTTCTGCACTGGTTGTTGCACCAACAGAGGTACCCAGTAAGATAACTACAATATACATAAGTGCATTAGATGCCGTATCTGTAAGTTGTCTGACAACTCCTGATTCCCTGAATAGATTTCCAAGCATCAGCATACCAACCAACGGAGCCGTTGTAGGAAGAATCAGACATACTACGATAGTAACAATGATTGGAAATAAAATCTTTTCAAGCTTAGATACCGGACGCAACTGAGCCATTTTAACTCTTCTTTCCTTCTCAGTCGTACACAGTTTCATAATTGGCGGCTGAATGATTGGAACCAGCGACATATAGGAATAGGCTGCTACCGCAATCGGCCCAAGAATACTTGTCTGACCTAATTTTCCTGCAAGGAAGATAGAGGTAGGACCATCCGCACCACCTATGATAGAAACCGCTGCTGCTGCTTTATCATTAAATCCAAGTGCGATTGCACCAAAATATGCTGCAAAAATACCAAATTGAGCTGCTGCACCTAATAAGAAACTTTTTGGATTGGCAATTAAAGGACCGAAGTCTGTCATCGCTCCAACACCAAGGAAAATAAGTGATGGTAAAATAGCCCATTCATCCAAAATATAGAAATAATAAAGTAAACCACCAACACCATTTGCGGATTTATCTGCATGAAGCATAATATCCGGATAGATGTTTACGAGCAGCATACCAAAAGCGATTGGAACCAAAAGCAATGGTTCGTATTCTTTTGCAATCGCCAGATAAAGAAATACGCAAGCTACTGCTATCATAATATAATTTCCCCAAGTTAAATTGAAGAATGCTGTCTGATGCAATAGATTACCTAATGTATTTGCTACATAAGACATTTTGTTGACCTCCCATGATTATTGTTTTGGGAATTGTTCTCCCTGAGTACAATATCTTCTATTCTACCCTAGTTTAATGTTGCAAGTAATGCGCCTGCTTCAACTGCATCTCCAACAGATGCATTAATGCTTGCTACTGTACCGTCCTGAGGAGCGACAATCGGGATTTCCATCTTCATAGCTTCAATAACAACAACTGCATCTCCAGCTTTTACTGCCTGACCTACGCTTGCTTCAATCTTAAATACTTTTCCTGCTGCACCAGCTTCAATCTTAATACTTCCTGCTGCACCAGTTGCTTTAGCTGCTGGAGCTGCTGGAGCTGCTGCTTTAGGTGCGGCCTTCGGAGCTGCCTTAGGTGCTGCCACTGCTGCGCCTGTAGATGCGCCTTCTTCTACTACTACATCATATACGTTGCCATTAACGGTAATTGTATAATTTTTCATTTTGAATCCTCCTATGAATCATTTATTAAATATACATAATTAGGTATTTAATCTACTATTCTATGCATTCTGCCATTTTCTGGTGTTAGATTTTCTAATTGAACGAACAACAAAACCATCCGTAGAATCAGCCCCTTCGCTTGCTGCAATTGCAGCTGCAATAACGGCTACCAGTTCAGAATCCTCAGCCAATTCTTCATTTTCAATAATCTGTGCAATTGTATTGTCAACTGCAGCTGTTTTAACATCTTCCTTGTTATCTTTCTTGGAAAATGCGTCTGTAATCTTCGGGATAAGTGTAAAGCTGGAAATAATCAGACTGATTAATATCAATACTGCAAATACCGTTCCCATGCCCATTAAAGTATTTAATGCAGCTTTTTCCATTTTCTCTGCAAATGAATACTGGGGATTAATAACAACATTTGTAATATTCATTTTTTCATCAAATGTAACCTGAACTTCTGCATTACGTTTTTCGCCTTTTACCAGCATCTTAACATCCAGTGAATCTGCATCAGCTTCATAGGTATAACCCTGAATATCTGATAAAGTTCCTGATTCTTCTGTGGCGGAAACATAAGCATTCAATGCTGCTGCTAAAACATCACCTTTGATTTTAATATTATACTGCTTGAATAAGGACTCTACACTTGCAAGTTCATCCTCGTCCATTGCATCCAGTTGTTTAGCAACATCCGCAGCATTTTCCATACATACATTTTGATATAACATCTGACAGGTAGATTCTACAGAAGCCTGCTCGTAACTCATCACTTCTTTTTTAGTTCCGCATGCTGTCAATCCAAAGATACAGGTAATCATACATAAAACTGTTAAAAATTTTTTCATATTATAAATCACCCTTTCTAAACCGTGCCATGTTTTTTGCTTGGACGATCTTCCCTCTTTGTGAACAACATTTCAAAAGCACCGATAACATATTTTCTTGTATCTGCTGCTTCAATTATCTGATCTACATATCCTCTCTTAGCCGCACCTGCAACACTTGTTTGAAGAGTTGCATATTCAGCTGCCTTTTCATCAATCACATCAGAACCTTGTCCGGCATACATGATCTTGGCTGCAAGATGTGCATCCATAGAGCCAATTTCTGCTGTTGGCCATGCCATGGTAATGTCTGCTCCGATTGCCTTTGAATTCATGGCAACGTAAGCACTTCCATAAGCTTTACCGATAATAACATTTACTTTTGGTACTGTAGCATTAGCAAAAGCATATGTAAGTTTTGCCACTGCCTCAGCGATTCCTTTTTCGGAACATTTTGTTGCTTCAAATCCTTTTACATTTGTTAATGACAGTACAGGAATCTCGAATGCATCACAGAAAGTAATGAAATCTGCTGCTTTTTTACATCCGTTTACTGATAAAACTGCGTCGAATTTATCTGTCACTTCACCTTCTGCACTGTATACTTCCGTGCGGTTGGCAACAGCTCCCACAGTAACACCATTTAATTTAATAAATCCTGTCACCATATCTTTTGCATAATTTTCTTTTACTTCAAAGAATACGCTGTCATCTGAAATCGTTGAAAGTGCAATTGAGGTATCTCCCACGCAGTTAACAAGTTCAGCACTTGCTCTGTTAAGATCATCCGTACATTCTTCAAATGATGCATCATCCTCATTGTTAGAAGGAAGCAGACCGACTAATTGTCTGATCTGGGTCATAATAGTTGCTTCATCAGCAACTACGTCTGCAATACCGCTTTCCTCACTTTGGAATACGGCAGAAGATGTATCGCATTTTGAGATTTCATTTCCGTCTAATGCATTTGGGGCATTTACAAATAATTTTGCTTTGCTGCTTTCCATAAACGTAAAATCTGTTAATGTAGGAATGATAGCAAGTCCACCGCCACATGTTCCGAAAATAGCTGTAATCTGTGGAATCACACCGGATGCCATAGTCTGTTTCAGATAGATTTCCCCAAAACCGTTTAATGCATCTGCTGCTTCTTGTAATCTAAGTCCGGCAGAATCAATAAGACCAATTACTGGTGCACCAGTCTTAAGTGCCAAATCATAGAGGTTCGCAATTTTCTTCGCATGCATTTCGCCAACAGAACCATTTAAAACGCTAACGTCCTGGCTATAAACATAAACGAGATTGCCGTCAATCACTCCGTATCCGGTAACGACACCATCAGCTGGAGTTTCATTTTGTTTCATATTAAAATCTGTTGCTCTTGCAGTTACAAGTGCTCCGATCTCAACGAAACTGTTTTCATCGAGCAAAGATGCTATTCTTTGACTCGCCAAGCTTGTTGAAGTAGTACTCATTTTTAGCCCTCCATTTTATATTAAAATAAAAAATAACATATTCTACGAAAACCTTGTTTTGCCGAGTTTTCGCGTACCTAAAAGAGTATAACATGGTTTTCTTAAAATTCCTAGCCAATTTTTACAAAATTTACAATCTTTTTTCCTCTATATTATTGTCTTTTACATATTGAATCAGCGTATCTGCAGTTGTAAAAGAAAGTCCTGTCACAGTATCCGCGCACCCATAATAAATGGCAATTCTGCCGGTCGGAGCATCTGTCAGGACAGCGCATGGGAAAACTACATTTGGCACATCTCCCACGCATTCATAATACTCATGCGGAGCCAATATATAGTTTTTCGAACGTGCGATTACCTTCCATGGTCTGTCAGTGTCTAAAAGCGCGCACCCCATTCTGTAGACAAATCCATTACAGGTATTCAGTACTCCATGATAAATCACCAGCCATCCCTCATCTGTTTCTATTGGTGTCGGTCCTGGTCCAATCTTGGTGCACTGCCATGCTGAACAATCTCCCGGCACAGTTCCCATCACATATCTATGATGTCCCCAGTATTCCAGATCCGGACTCTGACTAAAGAAAATATCACCAAATGGGGTATGTCCCGTGTCGCTTGGTCTGCTTAACATCGCATATTTTCCATTTATCTTTCTGGGAAATAAGACACCATTTCTGTTATATGGGAGAAATGCATTTTCCAATTGTACGAATTTTTTGAAATCATACGTATACGCAATCCCTATCGTTGGTCCGTGATACCCATTGCACCATGTAATGTAGTATCTGTCTTCTATAAAGCAGACGCGGGGATCATATCGGTACTCCCGTTTTAAAATCTCTTTTTCCGTACCTTCAAATACAATTGGTGCAGGATTGATATCCCAATGAATCCCATCCTGACTAAACCCTGCAAAAATATCCATGCTGATGCTCATGCTGTCGCAGCGGAATACCCCTGCGAACCCTCCTTCAAATGGTACGACCGCACTGTTGAACACACTATTTGAAGTTGGAATTGCATCTCTTCCTATTATGGGATTCTCTTTGTATCTCCATACTGGTTTCTCATATCCTGCCGGCCTTTCCTGCCACGGCATATTTTCTAATTTTTTTCCTATTATTTTACTCATTTGAGGCCTCCCTGTATTTCTATCATTTGTTCTGTATTTCATACATATTTATTAGCTGTTTTACAATTGCTTATTCTGTTTTCTTGTTTTATACTAGTTTATATTTTAAAGTAGAAAGAGGTTTCCCATGAAAAAACTGATATTAGCTTCCGGATCACCAAGAAGAAAAGAATTATTGAAACAAATCGGACTTGATTTTGAGATCATTCCCGCAAAAGGAGAAGAAATCATTTCGAGTACATTTCCCCGTAAAGTAGTTGAAGAATTGTCCTTTCAAAAAGCGTCTGAAATTGCATCTTTAGAAAGGTTCTGTAATTCCGGTGATATTATCTTAGGTTCCGATACGGTTGTCGCACTGAAGGATCAGATCATGGGAAAGCCAAAGGACGCGAAAGATGCTTTTACCATGTTAAAAAATTTACAGGGAAAGATCCATACTGTTTATACCGGTGTTACTTTTATTGTCACGAATACAGAGCCGAAAATCATCACATTTTCCGAGGCCACACATGTGTCTATGTATCCTATGAGTGATGATGAGATCAATACCTATATTGCGACCGGGGAACCTATGGACAAAGCCGGTGCTTATGCCATTCAGGGAAAATGTGCTGCTTATATTTCCAAAATCGACGGTGAATATAATACTGTAGTCGGCCTTCCGATTGCCCGTGTTTATCAGGAGTTAAAAACATTATTCAAACAATGAAATTGTTTTTTCGCATATAGATAAATCCTTATTTTTATCTATCGTTATCAATCATATATAGTAGCGCATTGCAGATTGCCGCCGCAACGTTACTGCCCCCTTTTCTGCCCCTTGCTACGATTACAGGAATATCCGTCTGCATGATCAGTTCTTTCGATTGTACCACATTGACAAATCCCACCGGCACTCCAATGATCAGCTCCGGCCGGACCTTTCCTTCTCTGATCATTTTATATAATTGAATCAGTGCGGTAGGTGCATTCCCAACTGCAAAAATTAATGGTCTATTCAGTTTCGCCGCTTTTTCCATACTGATGACAGATCTGGTAACGCCTCTTTTTTCCGCCTCGGCAGCGACATCCTCTTCTCCTATATAACAGATTGCTTCTCCTCCAAGCTTATGCAGTGTCTTCTTATGAATCCCCGCTTGTACCATTGTCGTATCGGACACGATACAGGCACCTTTTTGTAATGCAGCTAACGCTTTTTCCACTGCATGCTCTGAAAAATACATCGAATCCGCATATTCAAAATCTGCTGTTGTATGGATCACTCTTTTTATAATTGGCTCCTGCTCCTTCATAAAGGTATGTCTCGATAATTCTTCTGAAATAATTGCAAAGCTTCTTTTCTCTATCTCAGAAGGAAGTACCTGCTCCAGAATAATTTCCCTATTTTTCATTTCCCGCACTCCCTTTCATTTCCATAATGGAATAGATTTTTTCCATATCCAGATGCCGGCGCAGATTATCTGCTAATAAGTCATATTGCTTCTCTTTATATTCTTTCATGGAAATGAACGGCTTATCGATTCCTGCAATTCCTTTTCTACCGGCAATGATATCATAAATAGCCTGACGGATATCCCTGCTGTCAAAAATACCATGTATATAAGTACCAAACACGTTATCGCAATAGGAAAAAAGCAAATGTTCTGCCTCGCCGTTCTTTGTCGTAATTCCCATATGAATCTCATATCCCTCATAAGCAGCGTCCGATAATTTATCATAGACTCCCTTAATATCTGGAAGGACTCCCGAGATTCTGGTTCTGATCTTTTCGGACTGTATCCTTGTTTTTGTCTGCAATAGTCCTATTCCACCAGCCATTCTTATACCTTCTATTCCATCCTCATCACACAAGTTCTGTCCCAGCAT
Organism: Bacillota bacterium; assembly: GCA_023458855.1. Taxonomy (GTDB): domain Bacteria; phylum Bacillota; class Clostridia; order Lachnospirales; family Lachnospiraceae; genus SZUA-378. The sequence continues at coordinate 997 of JAEWWQ010000121.1, read as the reverse complement.
CTGATATCCACCACAAATTCCAAATATAAGTGTACCTGAGGCTGCTTGTTTCTGAATGGCTGCTTCCAGACCGTTTTGCCTCATCCACAAAAGATCCTGGATGGTATTTTTACTTCCCGGTAATATAATCATATCCGGATTGCCCAGGTCATTTATCTTCTCCACATAGCGTACTGTCATCCCTTCTAACATGGATAATGCGTTAAAATCAGTAAAATTAGCAATTCTTGGAAAACAGATAACTGCTATATCCATTAGACCAATTTCTCGCTGCAAAAGGCGTTCCGACAGACTGTCTTCGTCATCCAGATCGATTTTCTGATAGGGAATTACCCCTGCCACAGGAATTCCGCATTTTTCTTCCATCATTCTAAGTCCGGGTTCTAAGATAGAGACATCACCACGGAATTTATTGATTACCAATCCTTTGATTCTCTCCCTTTCTTCTTCCTCTAATAGCGCTACCGTTCCATAAAGCTGTGCAAATACCCCGCCTCTGTCAATATCTCCTACCAGAAGAACTGGTGCGTCCGCCATTTTTGCCATCCCCATATTAACAATATCATCCTGTTTGAGATTGATCTCAGCAGGACTGCCAGCCCCTTCAATGACAATGATGTCATATTTATCTGACAACTTTTTATATGCATTCTTTATTACGGGTATCAATTGTTTCTTGTAAGCAAAATAGTCTCTTGCCTGCATATTGCCAAGTATTTCTCCGTTCACAATTACCTGAGATCCCATATCTGTCGTTGGTTTTAACAGAATCGGATTCATACTTACCTCTGGTTCTATCCCGGCTGCCTCAGCCTGCATCACCTGTGCACGTCCCATTTCAAGACCATCCGCTGTTACAAAGGAATTCAGTGCCATGTTTTGTGATTTGAAAGGTGCTACAGAAAATCCATCCTGCTTAAAGATTCTGCATAATCCTGCACATAAAAAAGTCTTTCCCGCATTTGACATTGTTCCCTGAATCATAATTACTTTTGCC
>JAEWWQ010000120.1 GCA_023458855.1 Bacillota bacterium | reverse complement strand
ATATCCGCCTGTCGGCTGTTCCCCGTATCCGACGCAAATGTAAAGATATCCTTCATCTACATAAGTAATCTTAAAAGCTTCTGCTTTTCTTTCCTCCAGATTTACCTTTAGTTCCTCCGGAATCTGTTCCGCTGTTACTACTGTATAGTCAAGGTCCTTCTCTTTCTGAACTTCTTTTCCTGTATTACCACATCCCGCAAGTATCCCGCACAGCACCATAAAGAAAAGAATGGTTTTCACTATTTTCTGCATTCTCACATATCCTTTTTCTTTTTACTAATTTATTAGTTTTCTCCCTATTCTATGCCTATTGATTTTACTACTGTGGTCAGCTATAATTAAGTTGCTATTTAGCCTTACGGCTTTATAGTAACCTGATTAACTCTTAAGCATAGGATGCCCTAATACTAAAATCTATATCAAAAAGGATGGTTATTCATGATTCGCTTTCTACTTGTAGCTGTTTTTGTCGGCTTATTTTTAATCTTTAGCATACCCCTTATGATTGCAGAATGGGTGATTGGCAGATTCAATATGAATATGAAAAATAGAAGCTCTCTTGCCATAGTCAATTGGGCCTTTCGCGTATGTCTCTTTTTAAGCGGCGTACAAGTTACTGTTCTGGGAGAGGAAAATGTTCCTAAAGATGTTCCCGTACTTTACATCGGTAATCACAGGAGTTATTTTGACATCCTGCTTACCTATACACGTGTCCCGCGGCCTACCGGTTACGTGGCAAAAGTACAGATGAAGAAAATTCCGCTTTTAAATATCTGGATGAAGAATCTGCATTGTCTGTTCCTGGACCGTGAAAACTTAAAAGAAGGTATGAAGACAATACTGACTGCTGTTGAATCGGTTCAATCTGGAATCTCAATATGCATCTTCCCGGAAGGCACCAGAAACAAGCAGAATGATACTTTTTTACCCTTTCATCAGGGAAGCTTTAAAATTGCTGAAAAAGCCAAATGCCCAATCATCCCGATTGCAATTAATAATGCCGCTGATATTTTCGAAGATCATTTTCCTAAAATCAGGAAAACACATGTCGTAATTGAATACGGAAAGCCAATCGACATATCTGCCATGACCCGCGAAGAAAAGAAACAGATCAGTGATATTGTACTAGCAGAGATTAAACTCATGTACTTTAAAAATAAAGAACTTGTCTAATAATTAAACTGTCAAAATTTTATCATAGAACTTGGATTCGTCAATTTGCACATATACTTGCAAAACAAAAATTGATGCACAACATAGTTTGGTGAGCAACTGTATGAAGCCGCTGGTACTTTGACCATGTATTTTATGGTCTTATGTACCACTGCGTGCTGAATCCAAGCGGGAGCGCGTTGCGAATGAACTATGTTGTGCATCAATTTTGTAGTAACCTAAATTGTGCAAATTGACGAAGCCAAGTTCGTAGTTTAAAAGCCTTGTGGAAGTGCTAACACTCTTCCTGCAAGGCTTTTACTATTGTTTCAAATCCCATGGAATGGGACGCTTTTATTAAAATGGTATCTTGCGGCTTCAAAATATCCCGTAATTGCTGCATCATGGCATCTTTATCTGCAAAATGATATATCTTAATTGCACTATTTTCCTTTGCTGCTTCTTCCATTGCACCTTTTTGCATATATGCTGAGTATGCACCTACACATAGTAATACATCAATCTTCTTTTCTACCACATAATGACCTATTTCTGTATGAAATGCATTGGTATCATCTCCAAGTTCCATCATATCTCCCAGCATTGCCGCTTTTCTGCCAGGAGCTGTTGTTAAGAGGTCAATACCTGCCTTCATAGACACTGGATTGGCATTATAGCAGTCATCAAGCAACACATATTTTGCTGTCTGAATAATATTATTTCTACCACTCATCGCTTTTACGGATGCAATCCCATTTGTAATTTCATCCGTCGTTAATCCCAGTAAATTTCCAACTGCTGTTGCTGCCAGTGCATTATATATCATATGCTGTCCGGAAAGCGGAATTTTGACTGTAAAAGAATCTGTGCCTATATGAATCTGACAAGTACTTCCAAATAGTCCCTGATCAACTATATTGGTTGCAAAAATTTGATTTTTATCAGAAAGACCAAATCGGAGCGGTTCTTTTCCATGTACTGCTTTTATCGTTTGCAGCATATTATCATCGCCATTTACGCATACACTGCCATCTTCAGTCATAGACTCAAATATCTCTGATTTGGCTTTTAATATGCCTTCTCTTGATCCGAGGAACTCCAGATGACATTGTCCGATATTTGTCATAACACAGATATCTGGTTTTACTATCCGGGTCAATCTGGACATCTCACCAAAATGATTGATACCCATCTCCAATACGGCCACTTCATGTTCCTTCCGAATCTTTAATACCATAAGAGGAACACCAACTTCGTTATTAAAATTTCCCTCTGTCTTCAGAACATTGAATTTCTGCTCCAATACACCTGCGACAAATTCCTTTGTACTCGTCTTGCCAACACTTCCGGTAATACCAACTATCTTAATGTCTAAAGTACTTCTATAATATTCAGCAATCTTTCTTAATGCAGTGAAACTGTCTTCTACAAGAATATACGCAGGTACTGTTTTTTCCGGTGCACGTTCACAAATCACACACAATGCGCCATTTAAAAATACCTGTTCTATAAATTGGTGTCCGTCTACCCGTTCTCCTTTTGTAGCGATAAACAGAAAATCTTTTTCTACCTGTCTGGAATCCAGAACTGCTCCCGCAATCTCTCGCTCCTCCAGTTCTTTCCTACATACAAGGGTTCCCTGGCAGGCTTTTGCAATATTCAATAAATTCATATTTGTCATGCTTCGTATTTCTCCATTGATACCTTTAAAATCCATTCACATAATTGTTCAAAACTATAGCCAATTGCCTGTGCTTCCTGTGGTAAAAGTGACGTTGGTGTCATTCCAGGCAATGTATTTGCTTCGAGACAATACATTTCCCCTTTATCATTCATCATAAAATCCATTCTGGCATAACACTTAAGTCTCAATGCCTGAAATGCTGCCTCGGCAAATCCCTGCATTCTTTTTGTCAGAGAATCTTCCAGGTCTGCCGGACATGTCTCGACAGTACTGCCTGCCTGATACTTATTTTTATAATCATAGAAACCTGAAATTGGAGCGATTTCAATAACAGGAAGTGCTTTTCCATCGATTACGCCGACTGAGAATTCACGACCCTTGATGTATTGTTCCACAATAACTTCTCCTTGAAAAGAATAGGCCTCCTTGATTGCTTTCTGATATTCTTCTTCGTTATGTACGATATAAACGCCGACACTGGAACCGCCGCAACTGGTTTTGACTACATTTGGAAAAGCAACCTTACACTCGGACATATCCCCGTTCACAAGGCGGACTCCCTGCGGTGTAGGAATCTGATACATCTGGAAAATATCTTTTGACAATCCTTTATCCATTGCCAATGCACTGCTGACATAATCTGTTCCTGTATAACGGATTCCTAACAGATCAAATGCAGCCTGAATCTTGCCATTTTCACCATTTTCACCATGCAATGCCATGAACACCATATCTGCAGCCTGACAAATTGGGATTACATTCGGACCGAAAAATCCATTGGAATCATCTGTTCTTAACTTTTTAATTTGTTCAATATCCGGGTTCTCATCTTTGATCAGGCCTATCTGGTCCGCCCAGTCCGTTTCCAATTCAAAAATAGTGTCTTTACTACTTCCCTCATATCCAAAATACACATCCAGTATAATCGCCTGATGTCCATTTTTCTTTACCGCATTATATATCATCTTTCCGGAACTTAATGATACATCTCTTTCTGTACTGATACCTCCTGCAAGTACTACTATTTTCATAATTCCGCCTCCTTCTATTCCTCTGTTCTCGTGTCTTCCGTAATAATCTCTCCCAGCACAAACATTAGTGTTGCTGTCAGTTCTGGTTGTTTTGTTATCTCTATCCGGGCATCTGCCACTGATGAGTGTGCTTTTCCAATCCCCTCAATAAGGCTGACCCCTTGCGAATTTCTGCCCAAAATGTAGTGCAGATGACTCTCCAGTACGGTCACATATTCATGGTTTGTAATCACATGGTCAATCACTGCAAGACAAAGCATATCACTCAGCATATCCGTATTGGTGTCCCCTGTTACAAAGTATGCATTTTGCTTGGACTCTTCTACAATATTCTCTGCTTTATTCATCCATCTGTCCATAATTGTACTACATAATTTTGTATCTACTTTCTTAGTCGTCGTAAGATATGCTATGTCACCATATAGCTGCCTGTTCTCATCCTGCAATTCCTCTTTTTCGGCAACATGATATTGTGAAATATATTTGTAGTAATTCACATTCCCGGTTACCTTATAGAGCTGTGCGGCAGCATAATATTGTTCCGGTGTCTCATATTCCTCCTGCCCATCAGCATTTTTCTCAAGATATTTCCATGCTTTTTCAGCTGCTCCCAGACATTGTCTGGCAAATGTCTCATCATAATCCTTCTCACTCAGATAGAATTGTGCCATTACACCCGCAAATTCAGCAGTTGCTGAATTTGTGACTTCCTGTAACTGCTGTGTACTTTGATCCTTGTCTGCCGCTATTTCCATAGCATCTGCCTTGTCTATTATACCACCATAAACTCCGCCCGTCTTACTGTTTTGCATTTTTAGTAACCATTCAATCTCATATCTCACTTCATCCAGAATGTCCGGTATCATATTTTCACTTTCGGGTATACCCGAGTCATCTGTTATTTCATTCGGATAGAACTCATACGTTAATAGCAGATTGGCGGCAATTGTACACCCCTCGACAACATCTTTTCCATACCCGTCTGCCGTATGCCAGCCTCCTGTAACATCTATTTTCTCTTCTGTATCCGGAGCAGATACCTTTTCTGTATGACACGCTTTATGTACATAGGAGTCCTGCGCATATTCCGGCCGGATATCCATTCCGCATCTATTGTAATATATATTTTTGCTTATTTGCGGAATTAGTTCATTATATAGTTTATCTCCAATCACAAAAGGATATGATTGCCCGATAACAGCTGTCTGTATATAATAGGTTCCGTTCTTTTCCAATTCTGTGAATGAACCATAACTTGTATATTCATCTGATGCTTCATTATACCCTTCACTTATGATCTCACCTGTATATACGGTTTCTCCACTCACTGCATCAATGACTTCAAAAGTTTTCTGCAGATTTTCACCTCTGAAAATAGCAATTTTGGTACTTTCTGTTTCATACCCCACCTGATCGACCAGGACATTTGGAATACTTTTGGGAATCTCATACTCTATATTCGCGGTCCGCTGCAGTTCTTCCACGGATTCTTCTGCAGGCCCGGCAGTGCACCCGGCCAGCATAAATGCCACGATTACGATACTGATTATTTTGGGAAATACTCTCTTCATTCGTTCACACTCATTACTTCATTATCCGGAATTAATTCCATACTAATTGATTTTCAATGACTCTTACGACTCAATTTTACTACAAACTCAGAAACAGGTAAAGTTATAATACGGACTTTACCTGTTTCTCATTTATTCTAATCTGCTCATCGGATTTACAGCCTTGCCGTCCTTAGTCAGCTTAAAGTAAACATTGCTTCCTTCCACACTATAATACTTGCTTGGTTCAGCCACATACCCAATAATATCACCAGCCTGTACATTCTGACCGGTTCCAATCTGAATATTCTCCAGTTGGCCGTAAGTTACTTCGTAACCGCTGCCAATATCCATGGTAACCGTATTTCCGGTTTCCGCGTCTTGATGAATCGCACTAATCTCTCCAGCGGCAACTGCGGTAATAGGTTCTCCTACTGTTGCTTCAATCACAATTGCCGGATTATACTTATACTGGTCCAGACTTGCAAAATATACTGTCTTGTCCATGCTATAGTTAATCAAAACATTTCCAACAATTGGCCATTGCAGTGTATCTGCTTCCGAAAATGTATAATTTGCCTTTTTGGTTGCATTGCTTCCTGCCGTTGTGGCTTGTATCTGCTGGCTATCATCTGCATCTGCTTCCTCATCCACTGTCTCTCTTTCTGTATTCTGGTTTTCCTCAGTATTTTCTATTTTGTCTGCCGCACTCTTCTGAGCGTCTACTTTAACATATCCAACACCAGGTATCTGTATGGTACCCTCTGTCTGCGGATTTAATGTGTTTTTTACACTACCGGAATTTGCTTCCTGATATTCCGGATCAGCATCCAGGTCATCGGCCATCGCCTGCCCGCTTCCCGTACCTTCTGTTTCTTCCTTTGTCTTACCAATTTCTTCCGCTTTATTCTGTACTTGTTTTTCTATCGCACTAAGATCCACAACATATTCATCATTATCTGATTTATTTTTTTCTTTTACATAGACTCCCGTCATGGTTAGCGCTGTTAACACAAACAGAGAAGCTGACAACATGATAATCTTTTCTTTTTGTAATCCAGGTCTTCTTCTTTTTTTCATATTCTTTCACCTCAAACTTAGTTTTACCTGTTTGAGGTTCTTTATTCATTCTTTTTCAATTTCCGTATTTGTATAAAAAAAAGACAAAATTTCAATAAAATCATAACCTTTTCCAGCAAGATACTGTGCCATGTTCTGACTCATTCCAAGACCGTGTCCCAATCCTCTTGTCTGTATCTGAATTCCCTTTTCCAGATTGTCCATATCCATATGCGCAGAATTTAAATGCAGCATTTTTCGGCATTCCTCCCCGCTCATTACCTTATCGCCTATCTGTACTTGTAATGCATATCCGGCAGAATCTTTCTTTACAACCTCTGCTTTATGTTCACAAGTATCACCCAGCTCCAGCACTCGTTCCAGTTCTTTCCATGTAAAATAGTAATTTTTGCGATAACTATCAGCTAAAACATCACTTTCGCAGATAACCGACTGCAGATACGGGTATTTTTTTGTTCCGAACACTTCGTCCGCACAGCGTGTGCTTCCTGCACTAACTGCACAAAAAGGTGCCTCGATGGGAATTCCTTCATATACCAGTATGAC
>JAEWWQ010000119.1 GCA_023458855.1 Bacillota bacterium | reverse complement strand
GCCTATGGTGATGCCATGGGTATGCCCACAGAGTTCTGGACTCATGAACATATTAAACTCAGATTCCCTAATGGGGTCAAAAATTTACTTTCCTCGCAACCCGACGATTTTTTTGGCCGAACCATGTCTGCAGGCAAGATTACAGATGATACCATCAATACCATGATGATCGCAGACATGATCATTGATAACCATGGTATCATTAATACCGAAAGCTATCTTAATCAGCTGATCAGATGGAAAAACGAATCAAAGGAGGCGGCTCTTGTCTGCGGTCCCAGCACTTTGAAGGCACTGGAATCTATCGAAAAGGGTGTGTCTGTAGAAGAAACCGGAAAGCTTGGCACAACCAACGGAGCTGCCATGAAAATAAGTCCAATCGGAATCATCTCCGACTTTCATGATTTGGATTCTCTTATCAACAATGTTCATATGATCTGCAAGCCAACTCATAATACTTCCATTGCAATCCAAGGTGCAAGCATTATCGCCGGAATTATAAGTTATGCGGTTTCAGGCGGCAATGATCTGGAGTACATGTGGGATTTAGCCAGAGAAATTGCAAAAAAGGCAAAGAACTATGGTTTTCAGATTCCATCGGCATCCATAATTGAAAGAATGAAATTGGTAAAGCAAATCATTAAGGACTGTACAATAGCGGAAGCCATAAAAAATTTATATGAGATTGCTGGAACCGGTGTTGAAACAATAGAGACAATACCTGCAGTTCTCGCAATAGTAGAACTTTCTCAGGGTAATCCTATGATTTCAGCTAAAATCTGTGCCTCCCTTGGCGGAGACACGGATACCATTGGGGCAATATCTACTGCAATTTGCGGCGGAATGAATCCAAATTTTAATGACTCATTGGTTAACAAATTAGAAAACACAAATGAGATTAACTTTGATGAGTTAAGCAGAAAATTATATCATTTATCACCATTTCGTAAAAGTTACGAACATAAATAGGCAAAGGCTTAGGACGCAGAAAGAAGAAGAAAGCTTTACAAATAATGTATCGCTTTCTTCTTCAAATCTGTCGCCCGTTCAATTGAATTTTATACTTCTTGACATCGTTACCTTCCTTTGAATTATCCAATTTACCTATTCAAAGTCCATGATAACTCCATTTAAGTAAATTCCTTTTATTCCATTTTCTATTAATGCAGCTTTATCCACATCACTTATCCGGCAAGAGAGCTGTTGTCCGTCATCGTTATTGACATATAATCCTATATAGGGCTTATCCATCTCAAACTGAATATCCTGAATCAACATCTTACGTGGAATGCCATCCGTTCCAACAATCTGAAATGATCCTATGGTATTCCCCTTATGTGTGACGCATGCAGTCAGATAATCATTCTCAATCAGGACAAGACCACGCTGTCCCGATGCAAGGTATGTAAAACGATAACCCGCAGGATATTGTTCATCTAATGTCTCTAAATATGCAACATATTGTTCTGTCAGTCTGTCTGCTTGTGTTTTATGTCCGTCATCTTCCTTGTCGCTCTTATAATAGATACTAATATAGATCGTACCTCGTTCTTGTATTCCTGTTGTAGAATCAATATAGGTATAGTAAGATTCCAGATAACTTGGTTCTTCACCAGCTACAGATGGAATTACAATTGTAACAATACTTCCACTGAAAGTCATACCCGTATATCCCTGTACACCAGTAACCTGACTCTTCACATCTATTTTCTTTACATCCCCAACATAGCCTCCTACTGCAAAGTTACGCCCTGCTGCATTTGACGGTATGCAGATCCCAAGTGATAAAATAACCCCTAATACAAAACATGTTACTACATTTCTGGCGCTTACCTTCATATCCTATTCCTCCTTCGATACTTCAAATAATGTTATTTTTATTTCTCAATCAATTTCCTTGATTATAACAAAATTATCATTCTTTTTCTATCATTTCCTATTATTGATTGCTTTTTTATTTTGAAATCCTATGATACCATATAGATTTCAAAATATAAAAACCGCCACTACATTTAGTAATGACGGTTAATAGTTTTAATCGCAAGTATAAGGCATCAAAGCGATATGTCTTGCTCTCTTGATTGCTACTGTAAGAGCTCTCTGATGTTTTGCACAGTTTCCTGTGATTCTTCTTGGAAGGATTTTTCCTCTTTCAGATACATATCTTTTTAATTTATTTACATCTTTGTAATCAATTGTATTATCTTTTCCACAAAATACGCAAACTTTCTTTCTTCTGCGCATTCCGCCTCTTCTCTTCATAGGAGAATCGGATTTCTCTGCTCTATTGTAAGCCATAGTATTGCCTCCTATCTAAAATCTAATTATTAGTTGAATGGCAATTCTTCATCAATTCCATCTGGAATATTCATGAAACCATCACCAACTGCTGTTTCCTGTCTGAATCCACCATTCGAAAAACCACCTTCAGATGCTCCTGCTGATGAATTTTTGCTTTCAGCAAATTCCTGATCCTCAACAACAATATCAGTTGTATACACTTTAACTCCGTCTTTATTTGTATAACTTCCTGTCTGGATACGTCCGGTAACTGCTACCTTAGTACCTTTGCGGAAATATTTCTCAGCAAATTCGCCAGCTTTACCAAATGCCACACATCCAATAAAATCTGCGTTCTGTTCCTCATTATTACGGTTAAATCTGCGGTCTACCGCAAGTGTATATCTTGCAATTGCCATTGCATTGTCACCCTGAGAATATCTTACTTCAGGATCTCTCGTCAAACGCCCCATAAGAATTACTTTATTCATACGTTCTCCTTATCTTATGCCTCGTCTTGTCTTACGCATAAAAATCTGATTACATTTTCCATAATGCGGATATTGCTTTCAACTTCCGCTGGAACTGTAGATTCAGCATCGAATTTGATGAAGTAGTAAAAACCATCTTTCATTTTCTGAACATCGTAAGCCAATCTCTTCTTACCCCATTCATCAACGTTAGTAATTGTACCACCGAAACGTTCAATATAACCTTTTACTTTTTCGATTGTAGCAACTCTTTCGTCGTCTTCGATTTTTGCACTAACAACAACGGCTAATTCATATTTGTTCATGCTTTTTTCCTCCTTTTGGTCTCTGGCCCTTTTCTAAAAAAAGAGCAAGGAATGTGTATCGGTTACCCGATTTTTTTATATCACAGAATAGTATAATATCACATATTATGTGATTTTTCAAGCATTTTTAGGACGAATTCCTTTTGTATTTTTCTCAACAAGCTTTCTCGCTACCATGACCTGGTGACCGCATCCAAGGCATTTTAATCGAAAATCTGCTCCAACACGCAATATTTCCCATTCATAGCTCCCGCATGGATGAGGTTTTTTCAATTTTACAATATCTCCAACGTTATATTCCACGCTCATTCTCCTTATACGATTATCTTCCCAAGTATCTCTCCAATACTTCCCTGCACAATCAGATTGGCGATTTTATCCCTTGGTGTTGCCGTCTTATTAATCAACACCAGTTTACTTCCCTGATAATAATCAATCAGACCTGCTGCCGGATATACCGCTAACGAAGTACCTCCAACAATTAATACATCAGCATTGGCAATATACGAAATTGCCTTACTGATTGTATATTCATTCAGGGATTCTTCATACAATACAACATCCGGTTTAATCGTATCACCGCATTTACATGTTGGTATTCCTTTTCCCTGTAATATATACTCCATATCATACGATGCACCGCATTTCTCACAATAATTCCGAAGTACAGACCCATGCAGCTCCAACACTTCCCTGCTTCCCGCTGCCTGATGAAGACCATCAATATTCTGGGTAATTACTGCGTTTAATTTTCCATTTCGTTCCAGTTCTGCCAGTTTTCTATGTGCCATGTTCGGCTTTGCTGCCGGACACAACATTTTAGCCCTGTAAAAGCGGAAAAATTCCTCAGTATGATTCCGATAAAACGTATGACTCAAAATAGTTTCCGGTGGATAATCATACTGCTGGTTATAGAGTCCGTCTACACTTCTAAAGTCCGGAATACCGCTTTCTGTTGAAACACCTGCACCGCCAAAAAATACAATATTATCACTTCCACTAATGATCTCTTGCAATTCTTCTATCGCATCCACCCTGCACACCTTTCCTTTCATCATAAACAATCACAGAATATATTTCCCCCTGATACCTTACTTCGTTTTTATCCTGCAATCTCAGTGTACCACAAAAACCCCGTGAATTCACGGGGTTTTTATATTTCTACCTATAAATTTATGACGATTTCTATTGGTTTCTTACCGCTGAGTGTCACACTCCTGCTATCTGGCTGGTTCATTCCTACATACAGAATAAATTTTTTGCCATCAATATATCTGTCTCCTTTATCATCTACAATGGTAAATGCTTTTCTGGATACCTGAAGTTCTACTTTCTTTTTCTCACCTTTTTCAAGTGCTATTCTTTTAAAACAACACAAATTATGGTTTTTTACTGCATATTTTGATTCCATATCTTTAATGTAAATCTGCACAATGTCCTCTGTTGCACATTTTCCATCGTTTGCAACAATGGCTTCTATTGTAATTTCATCACTATCATCATTTAATTCTGACATCTCAGAAACCGTTGCACATGTCACATTAATACTGCCATAAGTCAGTCCATATCCAAATGGGTATAGAGCTTCTCCCTCCATATAGCGATACGTACGGTTTTCCATAGAGTAATCTTCAAATGCCGGTAATTTTTCCAAATTCTTGTAAAATGTAATTGGAAGTTTTCCTGATGGAGAACATGTACCAAAGAGAATATCTGCTGCCGCTTTACCTCCTCGTGCGCCCGGATACCATAACTGCACTACCGCATCTGCATGTTCTTCTGCATAACCCAAATCAATAGAACTTCCTGCCATCAGACATACTACAGTAGGTTTTCCTAATTGCAGTATCTTTTCTACCAATTGCTGTTGTGAAGCCGGTAATGATAAATCTTCCTTATCGCCGGATGCATAATTATTACCCTCATCACCTTCTTCCCCTTCCAAAGTCTCATTTAATCCGACACACAGAATGACGATATCACTATGTTCGGCAACACCGACCGCTTCCATAATTCTGTCCTGCGCCATTGCAAGATTCTCGACTCTGTCCTTAGACAGATCCGAACCCTCAGAGTATAATACGTTTACTTCCTCCGCCACTTCATCCTGAATACCTTCCAATAAGGTAATGTACCTGGAGGAGGTTCCATGATAGTTGCCAATCAATGCCAACCTGCTATTTGCATTTGGTCCTATCACGCCTATGGTACTTATTTTCTTTTTATTAATAGGAAGAATTCCGTTATTTTTTAATAGAACAATGCCTTTTCTTGCAGCATCTTCTGCTAATTCCAAGTGTTCCTTACACTCTACTTTTTCATATGGAATCGCATCAAATTCACTGCCATCAAATAATCCCAATAAATATCTTGTCGTAAATAACCGCTCTGCAGATTTTGTAATATCTGCTTCGGTTACCATACCTTTTTGATATGCTTTCATTATTTGTAAATACGTATTTCCGCAATTGAGATCACATCCGGCTTTTAGTGCTAATGCTGCCGATTCTTCCGCCGTCTTCGTGATAAAATGATGTTCATGAAAATCTCTGATTGCCCAGCAATCCGATACATAATGACCGGCAAATTCCCATTCACCTCTCAAAATATCATTCATAAGTGTTGGACTTGCGCAGCACGCTTCTCCATTTGTTCTATTATAAGCACCCATAACAGCTTCTACTTTTGCTTCTTTCACACAAGCTTCAAATGCCGGCAAATAGGTCTCTCTCAAATCTTTCTTTGATACTATTGCATTGAATTCATGGCGTACTGCTTCAGGACCGGAATGTACAGCAAAATGTTTTGCACAGGCTGCACTTTTTAAATTCTCTCCTTCACCTTGTAATCCTTTTACAAAAGCAACGCCTAATCTGCTGCTCAGATATGGATCTTCACCATAGGTCTCATGCCCTCTTCCCCAGCGCGGATCTCTGAAAATATTAACATTTGGAGACCAGAAAGTAAGTCCCTTATAAATATCTCTATCCTCATGTTTCGAATACTCGTTATATTTAGCGCGTCCTTCTGTTGCAACTGTATCTGCAATTTTTTGTAACAAATCATCATCGAAAGTTGCAGCCATTCCAATTGCTTGTGGAAAACTTGTTGCCACACCTGCTCTTGCAACTCCATGTAAGGCCTCATTCCACCAGTTGTATGCAGGCACCCCGAGTCTTTTAATAGCAGGAGAATCGTACCTTAACTGTGATGCACGTTCCTCTACTGTCATCTGTGCCACTAATTCTTTTGCCTTTTTTTCAGCCTCTTTACGTTCCATATTATTTTCCTTTTCTATATTAGCCTTTTACTGCGCCGGCCGTAAGACCTGCTACAATCTTATTGCTAAACATACAATACACAATAATTGCAGGAGTAATAGCTATAATAATTGCGGCAAACATCTGCACATAATTTGTCGCATATGGTCCAACAAAATAAGTCAATGTAACTGGTAATGTCTTCTTCTCTGTATCTGATATGAATACCATAGCTACCAGCAGCTCATTCCAGTTATTAATGAAAGTCATTAATCCTGTAACAAATAACCCTGTGGCTGAAAGTGGTAAGGCAATTCTGAAAAAGCATCCATAAATAGAACATCCATCAATACAGGCAGCTTCAAATAATTCTCTCGGCATGCTCTTAAAAAAACCTGTCAGAATAAATATGGTCATCGGCAGTGAAAATGTTATGTACGGTATTATAATAC
>JAEWWQ010000118.1 GCA_023458855.1 Bacillota bacterium | reverse complement strand
GGCGCAGGTGTTGCGATTGCGACACCATTTAAGGAAAACGGGGATATAAATTTTGAAAAATTTGCAGAGCAGATCGAATATCAGATAAAACATGGGACAGATGCTATTATTGTATGTGGTACGACCGGAGAGGCTTCAACATTATCACATGAAGAGCATCTGGACACAATAAAATTCTGTGTGGAAAGAGTAGCAGGAAGAATTCCTGTTATAGCAGGAACAGGTTCCAATTGTACAGAAACTGCGATTTATTTTTCAACAGAGGCAGAGAAATACGGTGCTGATGGTATACTGGTAGTAACCCCATATTACAATAAAGCAACTCAAAAAGGACTAATAGAGCACTTTACAATGATTGCGGATTCGGTAAAGATTCCAATGATACTATATAATGTCCCGAGCCGGACAGGAGTAACCATCCAGCCGGAAACAGTGGTATCACTTTGTAAGAATGTTTCCAATATTGTAGGCGTAAAGGATGCAACTGGTAATTTGTCGAGTGTTGCCAGACTTATGGCAATGGCTGATGGCTGTGTGGATTTATACTCGGGTAATGATGACCAGATCGTTCCGATCATGTCATTAGGCGGTATCGGAGTTATTTCAGTATTATCTAATGTAGCACCGCAGCAGACGCATGATATTTGTGAGAGATTTCTGGCAGGTGATGTTGTGGCAAGCAGACAGATGCAATTGGATGCGATAGAACTGGTCGATGCATTATTTTGTGAAGTAAATCCGATTCCTGTAAAGAAGGCAATGAATCTGATGGGTATGGAAGTAGGACCACTTCGCCGCCCGCTAACAGAATTAGAACCGGCACATGCAGAACAACTGGAAAGTGCTATGAAGGCTTATGGTATTTTATAAATCAGTTTCAGAAAAATAATAATATATCGAACAAAAGGCAGTTATATACTGCCTTTTTGTTTTATCCGATGAAAAGATGTGCTATAATAATTGAGGCCGTTACAGAAGATTGCATTTTAAATGCAATAAGGGACAGGAAGGAAGGACACGAGATACTAAGAGAATTCTTTCTATGCTGCTATCTGTGAAGACAAATAGGAGGAAAAAATAATGATAAGAGCGATTATGCATGGGTGCAATGGAAGAATGGGACAGACCATTACAGGTCTGATAGCAGATGATGTTGACATTGAGATTGTTGCAGGAATAGATATCTCTGATCATATTGATAATCAATATCCCGTATTCAGGAGACTGCAGGAATGTACAGTGGAAGCTGATGTAATCATTGACTTTGCTTCATCAAAGGCGACAGATGAACTTCTCGCATACTGTGAAGAAAAACAAGTACCTTGCGTTTTATGTACAACAGGTCTGGATGGGGAACAATTAAAAAAAGTAGAAGATATTTCCCGAAAGGTTGCAATATTAAAATCAGCAAATATGTCCTTAGGCATCAACATGCTGTTAAAATTACTGAAGGAAGCGACACGAATACTGGCACCGGCAGGCTTTGATATTGAGATCGTAGAGAAACATCATAATCAGAAACTGGATGCACCGAGCGGAACGGCATTGGCATTGGCAGATTCCATAAATGAAGAGCTGAATCATGAATATGCTTATAAATACGATAGAAGTCAGGATCGGATGAAACGTCCGCAGAAAGAAATCGGTATTTCAGCCATCAGAGGAGGAACGATTGTAGGCGAGCATGATATTATATTTGCAGGACAGGATGAAGTGATTACTTTTTCACACACAGCTTATTCGAAAGCCATATTGGGAAAAGGCGCTATTCAGGCAGCTAAATTTTTAGCAGGTAAACCGGCAGGCTTATATGACATGAGTCATGTAATAGATGGAGAATAGATTGGTTTTTTGCGAAAATAGTAGATGGGGGTAATTATGAAAGAATTAGAAGTCAAGTATTTAAAAAGTCTGGCTAATCAGTATCCAACGATTGCGGCAGCCTCAACAGAGATTATTAATCTGCAGGCTATTTTGAATCTGCCAAAGGGAACAGAACATTTTCTGACAGATATCCATGGAGAATATGAACAGTTTAATCATGTTTTAAAAAACGGGTCTGGCTCAGTAAGAGGGAAGATTGACGAAGAATTCGGAAATACGCTTAGTACCAAGGACAAGAAAAGTCTTGCAACATTAATCTATTATCCGCAGGAAAAATTGGAAATTGTAATGGAGCAGGAAGAAAATATAGAGGACTGGTATAAGATTACGCTTCACAGACTGGTTCAGATCACCAAAAGAGTATCATCAAAATATACACGTTCTAAAGTGCGTAAAGCTCTGCCCAAAGACTTTGCGTATATCATTGAGGAGCTGATTACGGAAAAAGCTGAATTGCAGGAGAAAGAAGCATATTACAATGAAATTATTCATACCATTATCCGAATTGGACGGGCACAGGATTTTATTATAGCTTTAAGCAATCTGGTACAGCGATTGGTGATCGATCATCTGCACATAGTGGGAGATATTTATGACAGAGGACCGGGACCGCACATTATTATGGATACACTTAGAAAATATCATTCGGTGGATATTCAATGGGGAAATCATGATATTGTATGGATGGGCGCAGCAAGCGGACAACTTGCCTGTATTGCTACCGTATTAAGAATGTCAGCCCGTTATGCCAATCTTGACATTCTGGAGGATGGATACGGAATTAATCTGATTCCGCTGGCAACATTCGCAATGGAAAAATATACGGATACCAATTGTGATTCATTTGCAATCAAATATAATACTGACTATAATACCAAGGATTTAAGCCTTGATATGAAGATGCATAAAGCCATTGCAATGATACAATTCAAACTGGAGGGCCAGGTCATTATGAGGAGACCTGAATTCCGGATGGAAAACAGATTACTTTTGGATAAGATTGATTATGAAAGTAAGACGATTGTTATAGATGGCGTTACCTATGAACTGAATGATATTGATTTCCCAACAGTGGATCCGGCGAATCCATATGCATTGACCCAGGAGGAGACACAGTTAATGGAACGTTTGCGCCAGGCATTTGTCCGCTGCGAAAAATTGCAGGAACATGTGCGTTTTCTTTTCGCAAAGGGCAGCCTTTATAAAGTATATAATTCTAATCTGTTATACCATGGCTGTGTTCCGATTGACGATGAGGGCAATTTTAAAAAGGTCAATATCTACGGAAAGGAATATTCAGGGAAAGCATTGTATGATGTTTTGGAAAGTTATGCGAGAAAAGGATATTATTCGATACAGGATATCGGAGAAAAGGAAAAAGGGCAGGATATTTTGTGGTACATCTGGTCAAGTCCGAATTCTCCGGTATTTGGGAAAGATAAGATGACAACATTTGAAAGATATTTTATTCAGGATAAGCAAAGCCATGTGGAAACGAAAAATGCTTATTACAGACTTATGGATAATGAAAATATACTGAATAAAATATTGCTTGAATTTGGACTGGAAACAGAAAAATCGCATATTATCAATGGGCATGTACCTGTTGAATTGAAAAAAGGAGAATCACCGATGAAGTGCCATGGTAAACTATTGATTATTGATGGAGGATTCTCCAAGGCATATCAGGGAAAGACCGGAATCGCAGGTTATACATTAGTATCCAATTCGCATGGAATGCGTCTGGTTGCCCACGAACCATTTGAATCAACGGAAGATGCAATTCGTCAGGAATCAGATATTTTTTCAGATAATATGATCGTGGAGACTTCTACATTTCGTAAAAGTGTTGCCGATACAGATATCGGTGCGGAATTGAAGGAAGGAATCAGGCAGCTGGAGGATTTATTGCGTGCATACAGGGAAGGCATCATTATAGAAAAAAGTGTATAGTGTATAGTGTATAGCTATCATAAAAATAGAAAATGCCACAGTAAGTAGTTCGCTGCGGCATTTATAGATTATGAGTTATTCGTTACGCTATCATCGTTAGCAGTATCATCTGTGTCTGTGCCATCGGTGATATCTTTGACGGTGTCTCCGACTGCTTCCCCGGCATTATCAATGGCATCGCCAACTGTGTCACCGGTTTCTGTTATGGCATCACCTGCTGTATTGTCTGTGCCGGTGTCTGTGCCACCCGGAACATCCGTAGTGCCTGTAGTGTCGGTAGCAGGGGTAGTATCGGTAGCAGTATTATTGGTACCGTTTGTCTTATCGTTAGTATTTTCTACCAGATCATTTGCATTATTTTTTTCATCGTTATTACAAGCGGTTAAGCATGTAAAAGAAAAAATCATGATAGTTAATAGAATGAGAAGTTTGCTTTTTTTCATAATATTTACTCCTTTTGACAATTTAAAGTTAGAATCGAAAATTGGAAAAGAACGATAGCATATGTTCTTTTTCCTATTGTTTGCAGGAATTATTTTTTTATACCAAAAAAAGAAAAAACAAAAACTTTATGAATCAAAAAGAATAGTGACCGGAAGGGGATAGTAACATGGAATTCAGACCTTGTATTGATATACATAATGGAAAGGTAAAACAAATTGTAGGCAGCAGTCTCAGGGACGAGCGTGATAAAGCGACAGAAAATTTTGTGTCGGCGTATGAAGCAGTATATTACGCTGAATTTTATAAAAAAAGAAATATAAAAGGAGGACATATTATTTTGCTTAATCCCGCTTCCAGCGAATATCATGCAAGAAACAAAGAACAGGCAATGAAAGCGTTGCAGGCATATCCAGGAGGGCTGCAGATCGGAGGAGGCGTGACAGCGGAAAATGCAGCAGAATATATAGATGCGGGTGCTTCTCATGTAATTGTGACCTCCTATGTGTTTCAGGATGGGAAGATTCAATATGACAATCTGAATAAATTATTGGCGGCAGTAGGAAAAGAAAAGCTGGTGCTGGATCTTAGCTGTAGAAAGCAGGGAGAGACTTATTATGTTGTAACGGATCGCTGGCAGAAATTTACAGAAGTTGCAGTTAATGAGAGAACATTGGACGAACTTGCCTCTTATTGCGACGAATTTCTAATTCATGCGGTGGATGTAGAAGGAAAAGCAAATGGAATAGAAAAAGAACTTGTGGCGTTGCTGGGAAAATGGAATCGCATACCGGTTACCTATGCGGGCGGTGTACATTCCTATGAAGATCTGGAGATGTTAAAAGCAATGGGAAAAAATAGGATTCATGTTACGATTGGAAGTGCACTTGATTTATTCGGAGGAAATATGGATCTTGATGAGATCTTGAAGATAATAAAGCAATAGTATGCGATCCGTGAGCAGTAACAAAAAAGACTAGCCGAAAGACTAGTCTTTTTGACGATTATTACAATCGTTTTAATCCGTTAATAATGATATTGCTTATTTCAAAATATAAAAACTATATAAGAAAAGGCACATCGATAAACTGATTAAATTTGTTATGGTCAGAACTAAATTAGCATTTTACAACATTAACTGCCTGAGGTCCTTTTTCTCCGTTAATTACTTCGAATTCAACTGCAGCGCCTTCTTCTAAAGATTTGAAGCCTTCCATGTTTAATCCTGAGTAATGTACGAATACGTCGTTTCCTTGTTCGTCTGAGATAAAGCCATAACCTTTTTGGTTGTTAAACCATTTTACTGTACCTTTGTTCATTGTAGATTCCTCCAAAAAAAATATGATATTATGTTGTACGATTACAACAAATTAAGAATATCACACACGAGTATAAAAGTAAAGATAAAAATTCATTTAAAACTATTATAAAT
>JAEWWQ010000117.1 GCA_023458855.1 Bacillota bacterium | reverse complement strand
ATGCAGGTCAGTTCTATTGCATTGATACACGCGCATTTGCAGAACAGCGCAAAGTTTTTATGGAGCATACAGTTCCGATTATTCTGTCAGAAATGGATGTGCAGGATATCGACACCGAGGAAGACTGGAAAATGGCAGAAGTGAAATATAAACTGCTTCATCCGTAACAGAACGGATAAGGATTACAATCAGGAATCTGCCGGAAAAGCAGAAACTGGTAAATGATTTGGAAAGGTCGGTGGAACTTAAGATGTTCTATATTCGCACAGATGGAAATACACAGATCGGTGCCGGGCATATTATGCGATGTATCTCGATTGCGCAGGCACTTAAGAACAGAGGAAAAGTAACTATTTTTATTACAGCGGATGAGGAATCGGCACGTCTGATTTCCAGCAAGGGATTCGGTACGCTTACTTTAAAAACAAACTATAATGATATGGAGGGGGAGCTTAAAACTTTGCTTCCCGTATTAGCAGAAAACGATATCCAGTCATTATTAATAGACAGCTACTCGGTAACTGATAATTATATGCGTAAAGTGGGAGAACGGGTCAGGACTATTTATATGGATGATCTGGGAGAACACTTATATCCGGCAGATATGGTCATTAACTATAATATTTATGCCAAAGAGATCGCTTATGAAGAAAATTACCAGAAAAAAGTAATGAAGGTGCCGAAGTTATTACTGGGTTGTGACTATGCTCCTCTCCGTGCTGAATTCCAGAGCCTGGAAGGAAAGGTAAGAAGATTCGTCAGAGATGTTTTAATTACTTCCGGAGGAAGTGATCCGTGTAATGCAGCAGGGAAGATTCTGGAAGCAATCTTACAGCAGGGTGCTAAATATAGAGGAATACAATTCCATGTAGTCAGTGGAACTTATAATACCAATATTGAAACATTGCGTAGTATGGAAAAGGAGAATTCCAATTTCCATGTATACCAGAATGTAAAAAACATGGCAGAGCTCATGAAGAAATGTGACGTGGCAATTGCTGCCTGTGGTAGTACCATGTATGAATTATCTGCAATGGGGGTACCTACTGTATGTTATTTTTTTGCAGATAATCAAAAAAAAGTGGCAGAAGCCTTTGGACAGGCACTTGCCAGTAATGCAGGAAATATAGAAACAGATTCAGAGGTAGTGCTGCATGAGATCTTAAAAAGTCTGGATGCCTATATGGAATCTTATGAACTGAGAGTCGAAAAAAGTGAGACCATGGTAAAGATGCTGGACGGGGATGGAGCCTCAAGGATTGCAGAAGAATTAATCAAGATATAAGAAGGGTTTGGAAGGACAAAATGATAAAATTTGCAGTAGATATGTATAAAAAATACGAGGACTTGATTCTATATTTATTTTTTGGCGGATTGACTTTTTTCATCTGTATCGGTTCTTATTACGTATGTGCGGAAACTTTTGGTATGCACTATATGGTAGCCAATGTAGTCTCCTGGGTTATTGCAGTATTATTTGCTTATGTTACGAACCGCATCTTTGTGTTTAAGAGCAAGGCAAGAGGATTTGCACAGATTCTTAAGGAATTATGGTTATTTATAGCCTGCCGGTTAACCACCGGAGGAATGGAGATCGTAATCATGTTCGTTGGGGTTACCCTGATGAGTGTGAATGATATGATCGTGAAGATAATCGCCCAGATTATTGTGATTGTATCCAATTATATATTCAGCAAATTAGTAATTTTTAAGCGTTAAATTTTTATCGGAAGAAAGATGTGGCATAATGGCGGGAGAATGGGATCAACAGAGCAATTCCATAGAGAAAGTGCATGAGCGTAAGGTTAATTTTGAGCTGTTACGTCTGGTTGCCATGCTGATGGTGGTATCGCTCCACTATCTGTCAAAGGGACAGGCGCTGTCAGATTTTAAAGCCGGTCCGCTTTCGAGAAATCAGTATCTGGCGTATTTACTGGAATCGTTATCGATTGTGGCAGTGAATGCGTTTGTATTATTAAGCGGTTATTTTCTGGTTACGTCAGAATTTAAAAGCAGGAGGATAATACAATTAGTGGGTCAGGTTCTGTTCTATGCAATTCTGATTCCGGTGGTATTGACAGCAGCCGGCGTGCTGCAGATACAGAATATGAATCTTTATACGGTGTTTCCGGATATATTTCCAATCCAGACAGAGCACTACTGGTTTGCTACTTACTATGTATTCTTATATCTTTGTACTCCAATTCTGAATAGAGCCATCAAGGCAATGGGACGGCAGCAATTGGCGATATGTACGGCCTTGTTATTGTTTGTATTTTCTATTCCGAAATCAATCTTACCGCTGGAGATTCCCATTGACCGAAAAGGATATGATCTGATTTGGTTCATTTGTGTCTATTTTGTAGCAGCGTATATCAGATTATATGGAATCCCCTTTTTGGAGAAGCAGAAAAAAAGTGTTCTGTTGTATGTCATTATGACAGCACTTATATTTTCATATATCTGCATACTTGGATTTATTTTTCAACGGACCGGGCTTCTTGAGAATCAGATAACAGAGGTGCTTCATTATAATCACATATTGAATCTGCTGTCAGCAGTTGGGTTTTTCTATATATTCCGGAATCTGGAATTGCAGACTGGAAGGATCAGCAAAGGTATCTTAGCTATTTCGCCATATGCATTTGGCGTATACCTGCTTCATGAACATCAGGATATCAGATATTTATGGCCGGTATGGTGTCAGGTACAGAAGATGAGTCAGACACCATGGTTTTTGTTGCACTATATAGTGACCATAGCGGGTATTTTTATGTTGGGAATCGTGATAGACTGGATAAGAAGCCGGCTATTCCGTGCAATTGGTAAAGGCTTGGAGAATGGCAGGATAGACCGGCAGCTGCGACGATTAGATCAGTTGCTTCGGATGAAGCAATAGGAAGAGGTCCGTATGCAAAGAGAAAAAGTAAAAAGGTATATGAATTACATAGTGTTTCCGATCCTATTACTTTTGTATCCGCTGATACAATGTAATATCGGGGTAGATGTTACAGATACAGGATACAGTCTTGGAAGTTATCTGTTTTCTTCTGCGCAGATGGGAGAGGAATGGGTCTTCTTTGCGTTCTATCTGGCGAATGTAGCTGGCTCCGTGCTGACACACCTTCCATTTGGTCAGACGATGATTGGTATGAATCTTTATACAGGTCTGTTTGTAAGTGCAACAGCAATCATATCCTATTATTTTCTGATTCGGAAGATTCCATCATGGATCGTATTTATGGGGGAATTCATGGCAATCAGTTTATGCTGGTGCCCAACGGTAATTTTATATAATTACTTAACGTATTTCTTCTTTACCATCATGGTAGTATGTCTATATAAGGGAATTACGGAAGACAAGAAAATATGGATGTTGTGTGCCGGTGTCGTATTGGGACTTAGTGTTATGAGCCGTTTCCCCAATATTACACAGGCGGCACTTATCATTGCCGTATGGTATTATGGATGGCTTCAGAAAGATAAGATTAGTAAGGTACTGCAGAATACAGGCGCATGTATTCTGGGATTTTTGATCGGCATGGGCGCTATGCTCAGTGTAATAGCCATCCAATATGGTATAGGCTCTTATCTTGGGATGATCAACAGTTTACTTTCCAGTGGGGAAGGCAGTGTGGAAGGACATTCCCTCGGGGATATGGTATGGCCGATCATAGATGCTTATTTTGTGGCAGCCAGATGGCTCTTTTTTATCATTGCAGTGGTAGTTGGCGGGATGGTTCTTTTTCTGTTTTTTAAGAACCGTTTCTTAAGAGTAAAACAAATAATATATGTAATTACGGTACTTGTTCTTTTCCGTTTTCTTTATGGAAGAGGGATGTATAATTTCAGATATTATGCATATGAATCCATGTTTCAGTGGGCAGCCATATTTCTGCTGATAGCCCTTGCGATATCGGTGATGATAATAGTGCAAAGGTCTGCATCTGCATCAGATAAAGTATTGGCATGTATGACTATTCTGA
>JAEWWQ010000116.1 GCA_023458855.1 Bacillota bacterium | reverse complement strand
CCCATGTACATCTCTCCGGCACCTGGGAGAAGTGAAAATACAAACGTTAAAAAACCATTTTTCTTTCTTGTCATAATAATTACCTCCAATTTATTAGATTACTTGAAAAATTATTTAATGCACTGCTTACCGCATTTGATTTTTCATTTAAAGTTTCTGTTACTGATTGTGTTGATTCTTTCTGCTCTTTTATCGGTTTATTCACAACTTGCGCCATCTGTGATGAATCTATCTGAATGACTCCCAATAAGAATATCGCTCCCGCGACTGCAGCTGATATTTTCAGACTATATAACATTAACTGCATTTTAGCAGACAATGTTTTTGACTGCCTCGCTATTTTCGTTCCTGGTTGTATGCTTTTATTAAGAATATTTTCTTTTAGATGGCGTGGCGCTGTCAGCATAGCCTCATTCTCTATCCCCTGAATGAATTTTGCAAGTTCTGCCTCTGTCATCTCCCGATCCATGATAAGACAAAGACTTTCCTGTTCCTTTAATATTTCCATTGGTTTTTTATCCATATTCTCATTCATCCCTGCAGCTCCTTTCCATACAGCTTACGCAGCATTGCCTTTGCCCTGTAGATTTGTGTCTGAACCGTTTTTTCATTTCTTTCATATAATTCTGCCATCTGTGAAACTGCCATTTCCTTATAAAAATAATCTGACGCAATCTCATCATACGGAGGTTTCAACTTCTTACAGCACTTTAACAATTGCTCCTTTACTAAACTGTCCATACAGTTTTCTTCTGTCGAAACATTCTTATCTACCAACTCATTGAAATAAGCACCTTCTGTTGGTATTTGATTATTGATTGCTTTCCTTTTATAATCCAGACATTTATTTGTTGCTATTTTACAGATCCATGCTTTTTCATTCCTTCCGTCGAATCGAGCTTGATTCTTATACGCGGATATAAAAGTATCTTGTGCCAGATCTTCCGCGTCAAAATAATTACTTGTGAACTTATAGCAGATGGAAAAAACTAAATTTTGATATGTATCAATCAAATGCACTAAAAATTCCTGATCACTAATCTTACCCGCCTCCTTTTTGCTCTATTCATATACTATAACGATTCAAGTTTTATTTTTACTTCAAATATTGAAATTATTTTTGTCTAAAATTTGTATTCATCCGCTAACTTATCATTCTTGGCTTTCTTTCCTATAACGATTCAAGTATTTAAAAGCTTATCATAGAACTTGGCTTCGTCAATTTGCACATGTACATACCAACCCAAAATTGATGCACAACATAGTTTGGTGAGCAACTGTATGAAGCCGCTGGTACTTAGAACATGTATTTTATGTTCTTATGTACCACTGCGGCTGAATCCAAGCGGGAGCGTGTTGCGAATGAACTATGTTGTGTATCAATTTTAATAAAATATAAATGTGCAAATTGACGAATTCACAAACGCGCTTTTGACACCCTGATCCTATAACAAAAAGGCTGTATCCAAAGAACACAGCCTTTTTGTTATGAATTTTCATTTATACATTCTCAATCTGCCAGTCAATTGGCGTTAACCCATTCTGCTGCAGATATGCATTTGCCTTACTAAACGGTTTGCTTCCAAAAAAACCACGGTACGCTGACAACGGACTTGGATGCGGCGCCTCTAAAATTAAATGTTTTGAATTTGTAAGCATTTCCTTCTTACGCTGTGCCGGTGCTCCCCACAAGATAAATACAATGGGTCTGTCCTCCCTGTTCAACTCTCTGATTGCAGCATCCGTAAATTCTTCCCAGCCAATCCCTTTATGTGAATTAGCCTGATGTGCTCTTACTGTAAGTACTGTATTCAACATCAGAACCCCCTGCTGTGCCCACTTTACCAAATACCCATTATTAGGTATATAGCATCCCAGATCATCCTGCAATTCTTTATAGATATTCACTAAGGATGGGGGAATCTCAACATCCGGCTTAACCGAAAAACATAATCCATGCGCCTGTCCAATATTATGATATGGATCCTGACCTAATATAACTACTTTTACATTATGAAAAGGAGTCAGATGAAATGCATTAAAAATATCATCTGCTGATGGAAATACTTGTCTTGTATTATATTCTTCCACCACTTTATGATGTAATTTTTTATAATATTCTTTATGAAATTCCGGTGATAATGGTTTTAACCAGTCATTACTAATTGGGGGCATTTCTACATACACTTCCTTCTAAATATACTAAAGACGAACAGGTACGTCTTTACTCCTTAAATATTCTTTTACTTCATGAATTTCAAGTTCTTTAAAATGAAACAGGGAAGCTGCCAACGCAGCATCTGCTTTTCCAATAGTCAGGGCATCTGCAAAATGAGATAAGGTACCTGCTCCGCCTGAAGCAATTACTGGTATTGACACATTCTCAGATATGATTTTTGTAAGTTCGACATCATAGCCCGTTTTCGTTCCATCACAGTCCATACTCGTTAGCAGAATCTCACCAGCGCCTAATTTATCGGCCTTTATAGCCCATTCAACGGCATCCATTCCAACATCAATCCGGCCACCATTCTTATAGATATTCCATCCCGATCCGTCAGCTCTCTTTTTTGCATCAATTGCTACCACTACACACTGGCTTCCGAATTTATCCGCCGCATCTGTTATTAAATCAGGATTATTAATTGCAGAGGAGTTAATAGATATCTTATCGGCACCTTCGCGTAAAATTGCTTTAAAATCATCAACGGTACGGATTCCGCCACCGACTGTGAATGGAATGAACACTTTTTCAGCTACCCGTCTAACCATATCCACAACCGTTTCTCTTGCATCTGAAGAAGCTGTAATATCCAAAAACACCAATTCATCTGCTCCTGCCTTGTCATATGCTTCTGCAATTAATACAGGATCTCCGGCATCTTGTAAATTTACAAAATTAACACCTTTTACAACACGCCCATTGTGTACATCCAAACAAGGAATTATTCTTTTTGTATGCATTTATCTGTCCTCCCTGCCTATTTGAATGAAATTCTTTAAAATCGTAAGTCCCACTTCTGAACTTTTTTCAGGGTGAAATTGACATGCATATACATTTTCCCTCTCAACTGCAGCATGAATGAGCGTACTATATTCTGTTGTAGCTGTTACGATACCAGGGTCTTTCGCTTTTAAATAATAAGAATGCACGAAGTAAACAAAGGCTTCTTCCCTGATCCCAGCAAAGAGAATTCCTTTATTGGGAAATTTTAGAGAATTCCAACCAACATGGGGAATTTTTACTCCTTCTTTATCAGGGATTTTTAGAATCTGACCTTTTAAAATCCCAAGTCCCTTCACACCGCTTGCTTCATCACTAGACTCAAATAATAATTGCAATCCAAGGCAGATTCCTAAAAATGGAGTTCCTCTATTCACAACTTCATTTATGACTTCTTCCAAGCCATATGCCCTGATCTTTCCCATAGCATCTCCAAAGGAGCCAACACCTGGCAAAATCACCTTCTCGGCACTTAATATTATATCTTTATCTCTTGATACGACTACTTGTTCTCCGAAAGCCACTAATGCTTTTTCTACGCTTTTGATATTTCCTGCATCATAATCAATTATTGCTATCATCCTGCTGCTCCTCTATGCCTTGTTTGCTAAAATCTACCGATGCATCGCTTCCACTGACATTTCCGCTAAATAATTCATTTTCCTCCTTTTGAGTACTTTCCCCAGAATCTGTATTATTGCTGTTTTCCTCTTCTGAAAAACTATTTTCTTCCGTTGTTTTTTCGTTTGTTTCCTCTGTAGCCCTTTTGGCATTGTTCATTTCCTGCATCATTAACTCTTCTTCCGGAAGCATATCCTCCAATGTCTCAGGCTCCACCACCGGGGCATTCGGGTCAATAAATTCTGTACCATTAATTATAGAATCCAACTTTTTGGTGTATGTAACTTTATCATACGCGATAATTTCACGATCTTCTTCCTCTGAAATTCCATAATTTTGTTCCAACGCTGAAAGTATTTGCTGATAAATTACATCCAACTCCGTTGAAACCTTCAATTCTGTTGCATAAGGAGTTAGTTTATCATATCTTACAATCCCCTGAAACAGGGAATTCAATGCTTCTATCTTCATTCCCAGTTTATCATAATTTATGTATGCATCATATTTTTCCTGCAATTCAAGAATCACTGTTGTCTTTTTAAAGATGACTTCCTCTTCCTTATCCAGTTTCATTCCCGCAAGCGTCGTATATGCAGCTCTGTAATTCTGTTCTTCATATTCTGCTGTTGCATTTTGAAACGCAATTTTCCCTGGAATTACCGTAACTACAATTAACACTGCTGCTAATACCGATATTGCAAACATTGCAACCATAATAATCTTTTTTCTGGGTATTTTTTTTGCCGGTGCCTCTAATGGCTGGGATATTTTCGGTTCTTTTGGTTCCTTTTTTACTTTTTCTTTTTTAGGCTTTTTTTCTTTATTCTTCTTCTCTTTTGGCTTCTTTTCTTTCTTCTTTTTCTCTTTTTTCTTTTTTTCTGCTTTTTCGTTATCTAATTGTTGCAGGATAGCAAGGTTCTCATCTGTTGCGCCTTCTTCTCCTACACCCGGAAGGGTCTCTTCTATACTTTCCTCTTCTTCAAAGAATAAATCTAATACCTTTGCAAAAATACCTTTTTTCTTTACTTTTACTGCACTCAGTTCAGACTCTTCTCTTTTTGAGATATCTTCTTCTAAGCGTTCTTCATTTTCCAATATCTCTGCTTCCGTTCCAACTTGTTCGGAATCTTCTTTCTCTTCTTTCTCTTCTTTGATTTTCTTTTTTCTATTCCATCCAAAAAATCCTTTTTTCTTTTTTTCACTCTCAGAATTTTCAGTTTCATCTTCAAAAGCGTCTTCTGCACTTTTTTTGTTTTGTTCTTCCAAAACTGCCGCCTGCTCTAAGATTGCCATCATATCATCATTGGCAATTGCTTCATGATCTTCATCCTTCTGCAGAAGATCTCCGATTTCTGCAAGATCACTATTGTCATCCATTGCACCTAACAATGACATAATATCCACATCTTCCGAAGCTTTTTCATCAGGCAGATCATTTTCCACTGCTACATCATCAGTAATCTGGTTTTCCAATTCATTTAAATCATCTTCTATTGGTTTTACTACATTATTCTCAGGATCTTCTACAGCCGCTTCTTCCATACTTCTTAATAATTCATCAATATCAGACATATATTCTGCACTTTCTGCCATGGATGTTGCCTCGTCATTCTTTTTTTCTGTTTCTGATAAATCATCTTCGTACTCAGGATTCATCAGTGGAATTTCCGCATTTCCCGATTCAGCAATAGATGAAGCCTGTGAAATATCGGTATCATTTATAGAAGCTGCATCAATTTCCTCCAAATGCTCCAGCATCTCTGTCAGATCATTTTCTGAAAATGCATGCCGGCTCTGCTGTTCCTCTTCCTTATACTGTTCGCCGTCTGGAATCTTTTCGCTTTTTTCTTCTTTAAAATTTTTGCTTACCACGGACTGGCTTTTTGAATCATCCTCCTCCGTGGTAACCGCCTTTAATAAATCGTCTAAATATTCCTCATTTAAACTCATGCGATTTCCTCCGTAATCCTATTGTACTTTCTTCAATTCTGCGAAACATGCGTTAATACGAACTAAGTTTATCATATTTAACCTAGTAAGACAAATTTTTTGTTAAAAATGTAATTGGATTTTCCGCAATTGATATCCCTTTGTTTTTTAATTCTTCTGACAATTGATATAACTTACTATGCACACGATAAAAATTTGATTTCTGATTAAAAAAGGCAATCTTTTCAAACGGCCATCTAATTACCGTCGGATAGCTTACCCCTACACCTAATTCCAAAATGCACAATTTTCGATTCAAAGTTCCCTGCAGCCATTTTGAATATGCTTCCCATTGTGCTATATAGCCATTTTCATTATAATTTTCTGCATAAACATTATTGAACACCATTGGTGCTCCGCATTTTCGGCATACCGGTAAATCAATATTGACATTTGCCCTATCAAGCTTCGCAATTATTTCTTCTACATATCCGCTTGCATCAAATAATTCATCTTCACACTTTTTAGCACATTGTAGATACTGATAGTTTCCACAGGGAAATACCATTTTATCTTTTTTTAAATTTGTATGGGTTATGTAATTATCTTTGCATGTACTTACAATAAAATAATTTTTTTGCAAGATTAAATTTTCTAGTGTCTGATATGCCTTCATAATAGCTTCATTATAACATTCACTTAGATATTGACTCTTTATGAATTGTTCTGATAGTTCACAATTATTACACTTTTTGCTATTAATTATTCTGTTTTTATATTTTGGGTTTATTTCTAATTCTTTAAATTGTTCCTCAAACTCTTCGCCAATACCCACTAATATCATATCTGCATCTGCAATATTCTTTTTTATCTGTTCCAATTTTTCTTCCATCTGTTCATTTCCTGACTTTTTATAATAAGAAACCAAATTCACCAAACTTCTAACCATATTAGTAAAGCCGGGAATATCCCGGCTTTGTATGTATTCATTATATAATAATTGTAAAAAAAATTATTTTACTAACTTATCAATTTCACTTACCAGATTGCCAATTTCAGGTTTTGACAATTGTGCATCTGCTCCCAGTGCTTCACCCTTACGTTTCATTTCTTCATTTACTAAAGATGAAAAAATAACAACTGGAATGTGTTTTGTTTTTTCGTCCGTTTTAATTAATTTCGTTAACCTATGACCATCCATTATCGGCATCTCTATATCTGTTATGACACACTGAACATGTTGTTCCAGTGTACCATCTTTTTTACAATCTTCAATAACATTCCAAGCCTGTTGTCCATTCTCCGTATGAATCAAATTATGGTAACCTGCTTTTCTTAATGAATCTACAATTAATTTATTTAATAAAGCGGAATCCTCAGCAATAAGAATTGGTACATCGCTTCTGCTTCTTTCACCCAAAGCATCTATTTCTGTTGTCTTTAGTCCTGTTTCCGGATTAATATCCGTAATAATTTTCTCGAAATCCAAAATTATTATTAATTTATTATCTAATTTAATAATACCCGTCGAAACGCCATCTTCTACGCTGGAAATAGTAGCATCCGGCTTTATAATCTGATTCCATGATACTCTATGAATCCCGATAACAGAATCTACATGAAATGCAATATCCAGTTTGTTAAAGTTTGTAATAATAAATAAGCCGCCTTTTTTTGATTCACCACGCTGTAAACAATTTCTTAAATCAATTGCTGTAATCATAATATCACGCGGCATAAAAATACCTTCAATGCTTGGATGTGCATTAGGAACTGGCGTAACATCCTGATAAGGGATAATTTCTTTTACTTTTGCTACATTAATACCATAAATATTACCATCTAATGTAAATTCTAATACTTCTAACTCATTTGTCCCATTCTCCAATAGAATTTTTGTATCCATATCAGCACCTCACAATAAAGCTCTTTTATTTTATATGTACATTTGTGAATACATTATAACATATTATTTGAAAAAAATACATAGAAAATAATATAGAAATAAAATTATGCTATTTTCTGGCAAAAAAGACACTATTTGAAATCTTCAAATAATGCCTTCCGTTATTTATTATATTAATTTTGAATTATATATATTAAAATTCCTTACAAACTTTCATACCTTCAAAACCGAATACTGACCAATCTCTTCCATCCATTCTTTCTACACATTCCCTGATGTCTTTCCTGACATCTCCTTTAGGATAAGCCCTCGACCTATTAGTAATTATCA
>JAEWWQ010000115.1 GCA_023458855.1 Bacillota bacterium | reverse complement strand
ACTATATACCTCTTTTTCAGTATATTTGCCGCTGAAACACATTTTTACGAGAGCGCCACTTGGAACACCGCCGGCTCTTTCCGGAGAGAATGCACCATCGCCATCCAATGCATTAAATACATCAATTACACGACCGTTTTTATGAGCACCGACAGATACCCCGCCACCCATATGAACAACGATCAGGTTAAGAGAATCATATGGTTTTCCGATTTCTTTCGCATATCTCTTGGCAACTGCCTTTTGATTTAATGCATGGAATATGGAAACTCTCGGTAATTCAGGAACGCCGGAATATCTGGAAATGATTTCTAATTCATCAACAACCACAGGATCTACGATATAAGACGGAACACCAATAGAATCACCGATTTCGCGAGCTAAGATACCACCTAAGTTAGAAGCATGCTGTCCCTGTTTACCTATTTTTAAATCTTCCAGCAGATCATCTGACACTGCATAAGTACCACCAGGAATTGGCTTTAACATACCACCACGTCCGACAATCACGTTAAGAGATCTAATATCGAAGTTCTTTTCTTTTAGCAAATCAATAATAATATTTTTTCTAAAATCTTTCTGGTCTACAATAGATGCGTATTTTGCAATCTCTTCTGTAGAATGTCTTAGTGTTTCTTCAAATAATAATGTTTCGTCTTCAAAAACACCAATTTTTGTAGAAGTGGAACCTGGATTAATAATTAAACTTTTGATTGACATGATAGATTTCCTTTCGATTTGAATTAATTGATTTTACCGGCAACAACAGATGCGAGGGCGATAGAGTTGACCTTTACTTCGAATCCGTCAGAACGGGAAGTCAGGATAACAGGAGCTGATGTTCCAAGTAATATGTTGCCATTTTTAACGTTTGCTGTGGCAACCAATAACTTGTATGTGATATTTCCAGCGTCAATGTTAGGGAAAAGTAAGATATCTGCGTTTCCGGTCACAGGGCTTTTGACACCACCTTTATGTCTAGCCGCTTCTTCTGAGATTGCCAGATCCATGGACAACGGTCCATAAACAATACAATCCTTGATTTCACCGCGCTCGTTCATTTTTGTAAGCTCATCAGCGTCCACTGTTGGCTGCATTTTAGGATTAACAACTTCTACAGCACAGATAGGAGCGACCTTTGGAGTTTCGATACCGCATACTTTTGCCATTTCAACAGTGTTGTTGATAATATTAACCTTTTGTTCCAGCGTAGGATAGGTGTTGAATGCTACATCGGTAAAGAAAAGTAAATGGTCGATACCTTCAATTTCAAATACGCATACATGAGACATCATTCTATCAGTTCGAAGGCCGACTTCTTTATCTAAGACACTCTTTAAGAATGTTTTTGAATCCACAAGACCTTTTAGTAAAATATCAGCTTTTTTGTTATGCACCAGTTCAACAGCTTTTAATGCAGCAGCTTTAACATCAGGTTCATCTACAATTTCAAAACCTGCAAGATCCATATTAATTTCTTTTGCAACTTTTTCAATCTTAGTCTTATCACCAACCAGAATTGCATTTGCTATGTTGCGTTCCTTTGCAGCCTTAACAGCCTCCAATACAGCCTCATCCTGTGCAACGGCAACAGCCACCGTTTTCATGTCACATTCAGATACTTTTGATAATAAATCGTCAAAACTTTTACTCATTTGCTTACACCTCTTAGTATATTATTTTATTTCAGTCATCTATAAACCAATTCGTTAAAATAATAACACTTCTTATATTAAAGGTCAAGAACAAGCAGAAAGTTAAAGGCAGGGAAATATATGAAGCAATAGTTGAATTAATATTACATTTCTGTTACAATAATAGATAGTTTTTTGGGTAGATAGAATGTTACCTTCACTTTAGCAGTAGGAACAGGAGTTAGCAATGAATATTATTGAGAAAGTATTTGGAACACATAGTACGCGGGAGTTAAGAAGAGTTGAATCTATAATAGAGACAATTGAATCCTTACGCCCATCTATGATGACATTATCGGATGAAGCACTAAAGGCTAAGACCGCAGAATATAAAAAGAGAGTAGCAGATGGTGAGAGTCTGGACAGTCTGTTGCCGGAAGCATTTGCAACGGTTCGCGAAGCAGCAAGAAGAGTACTTAACATGGAGCATTATCCAGTTCAGCTGATCGGTGGAATTGTTTTACATCAGGGACGTATCGCAGAGATGAAGACTGGTGAAGGTAAGACATTAGTATCCACACTGCCGGCATACCTGAATGCATTAGAAGGAAAAGGTGTACATGTTGTCACGGTCAATGATTATCTGGCTAAGCGTGATGCTGAGTGGATGGGACAGGTACATGAATTTCTGGGATTAACAGTTGGAGTTGTTCTGAATAGCTTAAAACCTGAAGAACGTCGAGTAGCATATAATTGTGACATTACATATGTTACAAATAATGAACTGGGTTTTGATTATTTAAGAGATAATATGGTAATCTATAAAGAACAGCTGGTTCTCAGGGATTTACATTATGCCATTATTGATGAGGTCGATTCTGTGTTGATTGATGAAGCAAGAACGCCACTTATCATATCCGGTCAAAGCGGTAAGTCTACAAAGCTGTATGAAGCGTGTGATATTCTTGCAAGACAATTAAAGCGCGGCGATGATATGGAAGATTTATCCAAGATTGATGCCATCATGGGTATTGTGCAGGAAGAGACAGGAGACTTTATCGTAAATGAGAAAGATAAAGTTGTGAATCTGACGGCAGAAGGTGTTGCCAAAGTAGAGAAATTCTTCCAGATCGAAAACCTGGCAGATGCTGAGAATCTGGAGATTCAGCATAATATTATTTTAGCACTGCGCGCACATAACTTAATGTTCAGGGATCAGGACTATGTAGTCAAAGAAGATCAGGTGTTGATCGTAGATGAATTTACGGGACGTATTATGCCGGGCCGCCGTTACTCGGATGGTCTTCATCAGGCAATTGAAGCTAAAGAACATGTAAAAGTTAAGCGGGAAAGTAAGACATTAGCAAATATTACATTCCAGAATTTCTTTAATAAGTTCGACAAGAAATCAGGTATGACAGGAACTGCGCTGACTGAAGAAAAAGAATTCCGTGATATTTATGGCATGGATGTTATAGAGATTCCTACCAACAGGCCGGTTGTCCGTAAGGATATGCAGGACTGCGTCTATAAAACCAAAAAGGAGAAGCTGCATGCAATTATAGCTGCAGTGGAAGAAGCCTATTTAAAAAAACAACCTGTTTTAGTAGGTACAATCACAATTGAAGCATCAGAAGAAATTAGTGCCATTTTAACAAGACATGGAATTCCACATAAGGTGTTGAATGCAAAGTTTCATGAATTAGAGGCTGAAATTGTTGCGGATGCAGGACTTTCCGGTTCCGTTACGATTGCCACCAATATGGCTGGTCGTGGTACTGATATTAAGCTGGATGACCAGGCGAAAGCAGCCGGAGGTCTTAGAATTATTGGTACGGAGCGTCATGAATCGAGACGTATCGATAACCAGTTAAGAGGTCGTTCAGGTCGTCAGGGTGATCCGGGAGAATCAAGGTTTTATATTTCGCTGGAAGATGATTTAATGCGTTTATTTGGTTCGGAGCGTCTGATTGCTATGTTCAATACATTAGGCATTCCTGAAAATCAGGAAATTGAGCATAAGATGTTGACCAATGCGATTGAAACAGCACAGAAGAAAATTGAGAACAATAATTTCGGAATCAGAAAGAACCTGCTTGAGTATGATCAGGTGATGAATGAACAGCGTGAAATTATATACGCAGAAAGACGCCGTGTATTAGATGGCGAAAGTATGCGGGATGTCATCTATAAGATGATTACGGATATTGTTGAAAGTACGTTGGACACTGTTATTGGCGATGATATGGAACCAGAAGACTGGGATTTAAAAGAATTGAACAGCCTGCTATTACCAATTATTCCAATTGAACCTGTTATATTAGGCAGGGTAGAAAAACGTAAGAAGAACAGCCTGAAACATCAATTGAAGGAAGAAGCCGTAAAATTATATGAAAGTAAAGAGGCTGAATTTCCGGAACCGGAAGCAATTCGTGAACTGGAGCGGGTTATTTTGTTAAAAGTAATTGATCGTAAGTGGATGGATCATATCGATGATATGGATCAGCTGCGCCAGGGAATTGGTTTACAGGCATATGGTCAGAAAGACCCACTGGTAGAATATAAGATGAGCGGTTACGAGATGTTTGGTGCAATGACAGACAATATCCGCGAGGATACAGTTCGCTTATTATTCCACGTTAAGATTGAACAAAAAGTGGAAAGGGAGCAGGTTGCCAAGGTAACCGGAACCAATAAAGATGACTCTGCTGTCAAAGCGCCGGTTAAGAAAGAAACCAAAGTGTATCCAAATGATCCATGTCCGTGTGGAAGCGGCAAGAAATATAAACAATGCTGCGGACGTAATTCATAATAACGGGAGAACGGCAGGTGTTGTCGTTCTCCTTATCTAATAATAAAAGGTGGTGACCGTAAAGTGGTAGAATTAGACCAAATGAAAACAGAACTTCAGGCATACAAGACTCCATTAGCGGAAGTGAGGGATTCACTTTGACTTAGATAATAAGTTAAAGCGTATTCAGGAATTGGAACGGGAAATGGAAGCACCGGGATTTTGGGATAATCCGGAACGTTCCAATAAGTTAATGAAGCAATTAAAAGATCTTAAGAATAGTGTGGAGACAGTACAACACCTTGAAGGACAGTACGAAGATATTGAAACCTTGATTCAGATGGGATATGAAGAAGATGAGGACTCTATGGTAGAAGATATCAGAGGCGAACTTGATTCTTTCATAGAAGAATTTGAAGAGATTCGCATCAGTACACTTTTATCAGAAGAATATGATAAATGTAGCGCTATCTTAAAGTTAAATGCAGGTGCAGGCGGAACGGAGAGCTGCGACTGGGCAGGCATGCTGTATCGTATGTATACAAGATGGGCAGAAAAAAGAGGATTTACCGTAGATGTATTGGACTTTCTGGATGGAGATGAAGCCGGTATTAAGTCCATTACCTTTCAGGTAAATGGGGAAAATGCATTTGGATATCTGAAGTCCGAAAAAGGCGTTCACAGACTTGTCAGAATCTCCCCATTTAATGCACAGGGTAAGAGGCAGACTTCTTTCGTCTCCCTGGATGTTATGCCGGACATCGAAGAAGATCTGGATGTAGATATTAATATGGATGATCTTCGTATTGATACGTATCGAAGCAGTGGGGCTGGCGGACAGCATATTAACAAGACCTCATCCGCTATTCGTATCACACATATACCAACAGGCATTGTAGTGCAGTGCCAGAATGAACGTTCCCAGCATATGAATAAGGATAAAGCAATGCAAATGCTAAAGGCGAAACTGTTTTTGATGAAACAGGAGGAAAATGCTGAAAAATTATCGGATATTCGTGGAGAAATAAAGGAAATCGGATGGGGAAATCAGATTCGTTCTTATGTTATGCAACCTTATACATTGGTAAAAGACCACAGAACCAATGCGGAATCGGGCAATGTGGATGCTGTGATGGATGGTGCAATTGATGTGTTTATCAATGCATATTTAAAATGGAAAAATACAGGTAAATAATATGAAAAGTGCCATAAGTTCAGCTGACTTATGGCACTTTAGTCTTTATAATATTTTATATCGTAATATCGATTGAATTCTGTACATTTTCAGAAGGTGCTGTAGCATAGGAAGGTGCAGACTTCACATGAACCAATTCCAGATAGAATTGTACATTTGTGGCATTCATATACGGTACAACCCACAAATATCCAATGCAGCAGGTAAATAGAGACAATAAAA
>JAEWWQ010000114.1 GCA_023458855.1 Bacillota bacterium | reverse complement strand
CTGTCAAGTCGCCGTCTTTTACGTATACCTGATCTAATAGGCAGATTTCTTTCAATTCTTTGTTCAAACGTCCAACAATCATTTTTTCAATAATTGCTTCCGGTTTTTGTTTTTCTGCAGGCAAAGCAGCATTTTCAACTTTCGCCTGAGAAAGTAAGATTTCCTTCTCATGTTCTTTGTATTCTTCACTTACTTCTGCCTGCGATACATACTTTGGAGAAAGAGCCGCAATCTGCATGGCAATATTAACTAAAGCTTCTTTTACAGCCTCGTTAACAACAGCTGTATCAGCCTCAACTACAACACCGATTCTGCCGCCTCCGTGTACATAAGTCACTACACATCCATTCTCAGCTACAATTTTTTCAAATCTTCTGATTGATAATTTTTCTCCGATAACAGCAATTTTTTCTGTCAAAGCATCATTAACTGTTTTGCTTGTATCTAAACTCCATGACTCAGCCAGAAAAGCTTCTAATTCTGTTGCATCCGTATTAGCTGCCTGCTCAGCAACTGCATTTACAAATGCCTGGAAATCTTCGTTTTTTGCCACAAAGTCTGTTTCTGAGTTAACTTCAACAATTGCTGCTGTATTATCTCCCTTGGTCGCTACTCTTACAAGACCTTCCGCAGCAATTCTTCCTGCTTTCTTCTCTGCTTTCGCCTGTCCGTTCTTTCTTAAATATTCTACTGCTTCTTCCATATCTCCGTTTGTTTCATTAAGAGCTTTCTTACAGTCCATCATACCTGCACCGGTTAATTCTCTTAACTCTTTTACCATACCTGCTGTAATAGCCATATTCATTTCCTCCAATAGTTTCTAGGATAAAGGGACGGTTATAATAATCGTCCCTATAAATAATTATATTTAATCTGAACCTGCTTCTTATGCTTCTGTTGTTTCTTCTACATCTGCTGGCACTTCAGTTTCTACTTCGACTGCTTCACCCTGGTTTACTTCAATAATTCCATCTGCCATTTTAGCTACAATTAATTTTACAGCTCTGATAGCATCATCATTTCCCGGGATTACATAATCAAGCTCTTCCGGATCACAGTTCGTATCTGCTATACCGATAAGTGGAATACCAAGGGTATGTGCTTCCTGAACACAGATTCTTTCTTTTTTAGGATCTACTACGAAGATAGCATCTGGAATCTTCTTCATATCTTTAATTCCGCCTAAGTTTTTCTCAAGTTTATCCCATTCTTTTCTTAAATTAATAACCTCTTTCTTAGGAAGAACATCAAATGTTCCATCTTGTGACATCGTTTCAATTGCTTTTAATCTTGCTACTCTGCTCTTGATTGTCTTGAAGTTGGTCAACATACCACCTAACCATCTTTCATTTACATAAAACATTCCGCAACGTTCCGCTTCTGTTTTTACTGCATCCTGTGCCTGTTTCTTAGTGCCGACAAAAAGAACTGTACCGCCTTCTGCTGCAATATCACAGATTGCTTTATAAGCTTCATCTACTTTACCCACTGTCTTCTGCAGATCAATAATATAGATTCCGTTTCTTTCTGTAAAAATGTATGGAGCCATTTTAGGGTTCCATCTTCTTGTCTGGTGTCCAAAGTGAACACCTGCCTCTAATAATTGTTTCATTGAAATAACGCTCATATTTCTTACCTCCATTTGGTTTTTCATCCGTATACCTTCTAAGTGGAATCTCTGATTCTACTAATATCCATCACTTCTGCGTTAAAGAAGCACCATAGATACCTTTCATATACGTGTTTTCTCACAACTAAGATATTCTACCATAAACTAATTACTTATACAAGTTCTTTTTATTTCATACGGCAAGTTTTCCCCGATGAATTTAATTTTTAGCGATGATTTCTTCTGCTATCTCTTGATCAGTAGCACCACTTGAAATATAATGCTCTCCTGCACATATCTTTTTGTCATATCCTTTTTGACACAAATACTGGTCAAACTCAGATGCAGAATCTATGAGTCCTGCTTTTTCCAATTTTTTACATATTGACAGAGAACTTTCTCCCTTTTCAACCGTAATCATAATGTCTGACTCTTTTTGTTCCGTACTGTCGGTACTTTGTTCCTGTACTGATTCGGTCTGGATCTCCTGCTGGCTTTCAGCAGTTTTCTTATTACTGATGCTGTTATCGCTAATACTATTATCGCTTACCGCATTACCACTCATACTATTATCACTTTTGCCATCATTACTATCTGTATTTTCTTCTTTGACAGGCTTCTCCTGTCCTTTTGACTCCGCATCGCTATCCAGTACATCCGATAATATACTCTGTTCTATCATGCCAAGTTCCTTGGCTCTGGCTACTATCTGTGCATCGGTAAGTTCTTCCGTATGCGCTTTACCGGGAACACCCATTACTATAGCTGTCACTGCTATTCCAATTCCCAATCCCCGCAAATAATATTTAAGCTTCATAGTTATATTCCCTCAAAAAGGTCAATGACAAGCTTTACTTCTCCGATACCAAGACCTAATTCTTTTGCTATTGCCATCTTAGACCTTCCGGATTTATGCAATTCCAGAATTTTTTCATTATTATTTTTTGTATTCTCACCGCCTACAATAAAATCAATATCATTCATCATTTTATCAAGGACAACTTTTTCACCTGTTAATGGTTTAAAATCTTCTCCGCTTTTTTCCTGCTTTCCCGACTTTTCCATGCCTTTTGCTGATGCTTTTCTTGCAGCTGTTTTTTTCTCAGGCACTGTTTTCTCTTCCTTTGACTCTGTTGCCAGTTCTTTGTCAGAAATAAGCGTTATATCATTTACACTTTCTCCTGCCTCATTCACAGTATCATGCATTGTCCTCGTTACTCTGTCCACATTTTTTACTGTTTCCTGAATATCCTGCTGTTTATCGTTCAGCATATCATATAGAAATAATACTTCCTTATGGTTTTTATTAATTTCTGACAACACTGTGTCTGAATAATCATTTACTGCCTGCATCTTTTCATTAGTAAGTCTCTCTAATGTACGTTCTGTTTTTTCTATTGAATAGGATACTGTATCTTCCACCATATCCTGAATTTGCGTTTTTGCACCATTTACTTCCTGTTCAATAGATTCTCTCACCAGTTCTTCACTAAGACGTCTGTCTGTTTCCGTTGCTTTACTTTTCTGCTCAGGAATCACAAAGCTAATAATAAAAACAGTAATTCCCAATAAAAGTAAAATTATTTCTGTCGCGCTCATGTATTCTCCTATATCTTAATATCAAAATGATTCTGCCCTTTAATAATAACTTTATCCTTTTTCTCTTCCGTATTCTTTTTTTTACGTTTCTGGTTATTGTAATACTGTCCGTTTCCTTTTTCTTTTGCATCATAATTATAAGCACTATTTTCAGCATCATCGGCCTGACGAACCTGCTCAGATTTATCTAATACTTCTTTCTGAAATGTGTTCTGCATATTATTTTGATCCATCATAGGCTTATGATCTTCATTTTGCTTCATGATGTTAAAATCCTGCATTCTGCTAATTGTTCCATTTGCTTCTAAGGGACTAATTGCCATATGATTCACTTCCTTTATAACGTAGTCATTTTTACTTCGCCCTGAATCCTGATAAACTTACAATATTTTACCGTATCCTTCACTGTTAATGCCGAATCTGAAATAACGATC
Source organism: Bacillota bacterium (assembly GCA_023458855.1). GTDB lineage: Bacteria > Bacillota > Clostridia > Lachnospirales > Lachnospiraceae > SZUA-378. Next base: position 7,377 of record JAEWWQ010000114.1, on the reverse strand, counting down.
TTGGTTCCGCCGTATACTTCTCCTGATACTGTAACACAGGCATTCTGATTTGATTTCAGCAATTCCTGTAAATCCTGAATTTGTTTATTGCATTCCTGCAATCGCTCATTTTTCTGTTTATTTGCGATCATAAGTGTCTGTACATATTTTAATCTGTCCGGAGCTAATTTCTCGCCCTTCACAAGTCTTTGTCGTGTTGCAGTAATAATCGGCTCAATTTGCTGCAGTGTTTTATGTATTGCTACTACTTCCTTTTGTAATTCATTGTATTTTTCCTTCATTGCAGGATCAAGACCAATCTCTACGATTGTGTCCGCTCCCATAGGTGAACCCAGGTTTTTCACGTTAATTGCATTTGTTGCGACAACTTTACCGCCTGTAATAAAACCTTTGTGACTTAATACATTCACTTCCGTTCTGGCCATAACCGTACTATGCAGGATTGCTTCCGTTTCCACATAACCACCGGCCTCTACAGTCGCATTCTCAATAAATTTTGCAACAACATTTCCTCCTGCCCGCAGCTTCCCCCGGGACATACCATTCATCCCTCTGGCAATAATGATATTACCATCCGCCTCAATATAAGCACCTTCCACTACACCTCGCACTTCAACATCACCATGCGCGATGATACTGAAATTGGAACATACGTTAGCTGTTACAAGAACACTTCCTTCATATTCGATATTACCTGTTGCATTATCTACATTCTCTACCTGATAAACATCTGATACAAATACTTTTCCATCTACAAGACAAACGTGGCCATTTACCTGTGAGGTCAACACTGTTCTGTCTTCTGATATGGTTATATGATTACTATATTGTAATGTACAGCGTTTTACATCTCTTGGACGAATCACATTGCCCAAAACACCGATTCCATTCTCTCCAATGTCCTCTTTATTGAGTCTTGCAAGAATATCACCTTTCTTACAGTGGTTGATTGTATTCAAATTAAAGAAGTCAACACTGCCATCGTCATTTAAAGTCGGCCGTGCTTTTAAATCTGTATTAAAATAGTACTCTATTGTGGCATCTTTACCATGACGCGGCATTTTGCCTTTAGCCACCACAATATCCGTACAATATTCTCTGTTCCTGACAAATTCGTCAATCACTTCTTCATCAATCCCGAACATGATTTTTTGTTGCTTTAACTCATTCATAATCTCCGTTTTTCCCTTTGCGGCTGCTCCAAGTGATGGCGGATAGAATCTTGCAATTGCCTGCATCGTGTCCGCCGTAACTTTCATCTCAAACATTTCCTGTTCCGGAAATATTTTCTGATCAGATAAATTAATTAATACAGGCTCTTTTGCATTTCTGATTGCCACATTAACTGCCGTAATGTCAAAACTGATTTTCTTCCTTTGTAAATAATCTGCGACCTCATTGATATCTAATACCGCCCCACCATTTGTAGGTGGAAAAATAGATAGATTAGTCCCTAACTCATTTAGTACTAACTGAAAATAACCATTCATCCCACATTCCCCGTCTTTCAGTTCTTCACTATAAATCTGTCAAAATCCCCATATAATTTCCCAGCCTCTTTTTCATCTTCTGTAACCCTTTGGTATGCAGCTGTGAAATTCTGGATTCCGATACTTCTAACACATTGCTTATCTCCTTCAGTGTCAGTTCTTCATAGTAATATAATACAATTACCCTGCGCTCTTTTTCTGTCAGTAATTCTAATGCTTCTTTTAGAATTTTCCTTAATTCCGTCTGCTCCATTACCTCTTCCGGAGCATCAAAATGTTTGCTGTAGTTTTTTTCGTTCGGAACCTCCGAACCCTGTTCTAAATACTCATTTAAGGATACGACATTCGTGATTTTCATCTGTGACTGCCATTCTAAGAACTCGTCTTCTCCTATTCCAAGCTTTCTGGCAATCTCGGCATCCTCTGCTGTTCTTCCTTTCTGGTCTTCAATTTCTTTAATAGCAGAATCTATCTTCTTCTGCCGTTGTCTGATTGTTCTAGGTATCCAATCCATCTTACGGATTTGATCTAAGATAGCGCCCCGTATTCTAAGACTTGCATATGTTTCAAATTTTACAGCTTTCGTGCAGTCAAATTTATCAATGGCATCTATTAATCCGAATATCCCATAACTAACCAAGTCTTCATATTCAACATTGTATCCCAGATACATACTTAGTCTACCCGCTACCAGTTTAACAAGCGGGGCATATTCCAGAATTATTTTATCCCTGCTTTGAGAAGATTTTGATTTTGCATACTCTTCCCACAGCTTTTTCTTATCCGATTCATCCATGCTGCACATCTCCCGAATCTACTCCCGTTTTTTACTTCCCTTTTGCACTTCCTTCGTTGTTCTATTGCTTTTCTTCCTGTTGTTCTTCTCCTACATTTTCTTCTGCTGCTTCCTTCTTAATGACAGTTCCTTCTTCGAGTGGATTATCCTTAGGTGTATTCGCTTTTTCAAAAGCATCTAACACCTTTTTAATCGCAACTCCTATAATATAAAAGGAAACCAAGACAGCTACCAGTATCCATAACATTGTCTTTATCTCATAGTGATTCCGATACATTACAATGCTGGTAACTGCTCCTGCAAGTAACATAATAAAAGGAGGTACTAGTTTTCTTTTCATTAAATCACCGTTTCTGCTTTCCCAACTGCTCTAATAACAAAATCACCCGTTTCCGGATAAAAAATGACTGTTCGCCCATAATTCTTTCCTGTATCATCTGCTAAAATCGGAATATTCATTTCCTTTAATTTTATTTTTGTAGCTTCTACATTATTTTCACCGACCCGCACCAGATCAGTTTTGTTCTGAAACGCAAACATCTGGGCACCTCCGGCTATTTTGGCAACCAGTCTGCTCCTTGATGCACCATTCTCGACTAATAATCTGACTAATTCGGTAATTCCCGTATCCGCAAATTTGGGGATATTTGAGTTGTTCCTGATTCGAGTACTATCCGGCAGCATAATATGTGCCAGACCGCCAATCTTAGTAATCGGATCCCTAACTGCAATACCAACACAGGAACCAAGTCCTAAAGTTGTTAATCCGTCAGGACTCTTACATATTTTCAGATCTGCCATCCCTACTTTAATAATTTCGCTCATAATTACCTTTCAAAGTATCCTCTATTCAATCGCTATTCCTAACGATGTTAATATTTTCTCATATGATTCCACATCTGGAATCATGATGAAATAGCCATCCAGCTCAATTTCATCAGTAAATTGTGTTTGAATTAGTAATATTTTGTCCCCTAATGTGCCAAATTCTATAGCCGGAACACTAAGAATAGCACCTGCCATATCAATACTTAAATCGGGAATGGAAGGATATATTTTTAAATTTGTTAACGCAGAGAGAGAATTCAAATAAGCACCTGTAATAATATTACCAATCTCTTTTAAAGCTGACATTTCCATTTCAGTAAATTCTTTGCCCTCACAGGGCGTTCCCATTAACTGTGCTACCAGATGACGGGCAGAGTGATATTCAAGTAAAAACATAATACTACCTGCAATATCTCCTTCTACCACAAGATAAATACCCGCCATTACCTGTTCTTCACCGCCCATGAGCGCACCGACTTCCTTGAAATCCAGTAATTTGACCTGCGGGACTTTCATATCAACCTTACACTGGAGCATTTGTGCCAATGCTGTGGTTGCATTACCAGCACCTATATTCCCGATTTCTCTCAGAACATCATAATAGGTCTGGGACATATCATTTAAATCAAAACCTGACATTCTCTCCTCCCCTTCTTCTTATACTTGTGATTCGGCCAATACCGCGTTTAGATCCAATAAAGATATCAGAGATTCTTCAACTTTTCCAACTGCATATACAAATGTTTTTTTCTCCTCTTTATCGTAAGACAGCTTTTCAACCTGCTCTGCCTCTAATGTAACCACTTCCTTCACTTCATCAACCAGAATTCCGATTCCCTCATGCTGCTCAATCTTAATAATTATAATCCTCGTTGCTTTTGTATACTCATCCGCCGGCAGTCCCATCTTCAAACGTAAACTCATAACTGGAATCACTTCACCACGTAAGTTAATGACACCTTTAAAATACTCCGGAACTTTTGGAACTCTCGTGATATTCTGCATACGCACAATATTATCTATGTATTTAATATCAATACCAAACTGTTCATTGCCTATTTTAATCACAATAAACTGTGTTTTATCAGTCATGCTTTTTACTTCATCCATGGTTTTTCCTCCTATTATATATGCTTTCTAGAATAATGCATTTGCATCAAGAATCAATGCAACTTCGCCATCTCCCAGAATCGTCGCGCCGCTAATCATCTTACATTTGTTAATGTATTTGCCAAGTGATTTGATAACGATTTCCTGTTGTCCCATTAACTCGTCAACAACAATACCTGCTAATTTTTCACCTTTTTTAACAATAACGACTACCATACTGTCATTTTCATCACGTTGTGATTCAATGTCCAAAACATCGGCTAAGCGAATAATAGGAATTACGTTTCCACGTAAGTTTATTACTTCTTTTGACTGTACCTGCTTTATTTCCTCCTGTGTGATATTTTCAATTGTTTCAATAGAGCCCAGGGAAATGGCATACTTTTCCTCTCCGACCTTAACCATAAGGGCCTGAATAATCGCCAATGTCAATGGTAACCGGATAATCCATGTGCTTCCCACACCCAGTTGTGATTTTACTTCCACCTCGCCGCTAAGAGCCTCTATCTTAGATCTTACAACATCCAGTCCTACTCCTCGTCCGGACACATCCGATACCACTTTTGCTGTTGAGAAGCTAGGAAGGAATAATAAATCTATGATATCTTTATCCGGCATGTTTTCTGCCTGTTCAGCCGTAATCGTGCCTCGTTCAATTGCCTTTTTCTTAACTGTCTCCACATCAATTCCGTTACCGTCATCCCTTACTTCAATGATGACATTATTTCCGTCCTGATAAGCATCCAGGAAGATAGATCCCGTCTCACTCTTCCCTCTTGCTTTTCTGACTTCTGCTGTTTCAAGTCCATGATCGGCAGAATTTCTGAGCAGATGCATTAACGGATCACCAATTTCATCTACCACTGTTCTATCCAGTTCTGTTTCCTCACCTGACATATACAATTCCATTTTTTTATCTAATTTCTTAGCCAGATCGCGAATCATCCTAGGAAATTTGGTAAGAACACTTTCAATCGGAACCATTCTTACCTTCATAACAGATTCATGCAGGTTTGTTGTAACACTCTCAAGATATTCAATCTGCTCATTAAAGCTTGAATTAGCCGTTTCTTCGACTGCCGAAGCCGATACCAGTGAATTCTTGGCAATGATCAATTCGCTTACAAGGTTCATCAAGACATCAAGTTTTTCGATATCAACCCTGACCGTTCTGTTTACGACCGGTTTGTTTACCGGCGTTTTCTTTTCCTGTTTGACTGAAGCCGGTGTTACAGCTACTGCCGTCTCATTTTTTTGTTCATTCATTGCTTCTTTATCTTCTGTCGTTCCTTTTGTATCCTCTTTATCATCCGTATCGACCTGTGACAAATCTACGACAGCGCCAACTGCTTTTTCAATTTCGGATACACTCTGAATCGTCTCTATTACTTTTTCAAAAGGCTCATCTGTAACAAAAATAATTGAAAAATCCTGATCGAATCGTTCATCTTCTATATCCTGCACGGACGGCTCCGAAACAATAATCTCACCGATTTCTTCCAATGCCTTAAATACCAGGAAGGATCTTGCTGCTTTTAACAGGCAGCTCTCCTGAATGTATACTGTAATACCAAAAACTTCATTGCCTTTTTCCCGTGCCGCATGAATAACAGAAATTTCCGTATCACCTAATTTGATATTTTTCCAGTGCGCAAAATCTTCTTCAGCCAAAGCTGCCGCCTGCACAGCCGGTTCTTTTTTCTCGGTCATATCTTTCCCGGACTCTGTACCGCTGTCTTTCAAAATATCATTTAATAGTTTAATCAAAGCTTCATTATCATTTGTTCCTTCGTCAGATGTTGTTTGAATAGAGGTTACATATTCTTCTAATGCATCCAGACATTGGAATAAAATATCAATCATATTTGCTTTCACTTTAATCGTTCCATTGCGGACTTCCGAAAACACATTTTCCATATCATGTGTCAGCGCCTGCATTCTCTTATAGCCCATAGTTCCTGCCATTCCCTTTAAAGAGTGCGCAGCACGGAAAATTTCATTAATGGTATCCATGTTCTCTGAATCCTGTTCTAATTCCAGAATCTGAGTATTCAGATTTTGCAAATGTTCTTTCGATTCATCTAAAAAGATTTCAAGATATTGGCTTACATCCATACTATTTTACCCCCACATTCAATATTATCTCTTGTGCTATTTTCTCAATACCAAGTACCTGGTCTGCCAGTCCTGCCTCAACAACGCTTCTCGGCATTCCGTAGACTGCACAAGTACTTTTTTCCTGAGCAATCACATGTATTTTTTTCTTTTCTTTTAAATGAGCAATTCCCTGTGTTCCATCAGCACCCATTCCGGTTAATACCACACATTCAATCTCTTCATAGGCACAGTCCATCAGTGATTCATACATATAGTTTGCACACGGCTTTACACCCTCTCTGGAAGGTTCATCGGAATAATGAATGCTTGTTCTTCCAGCTTTTTCTACGGCATTCATATGAACACCGCCGCGAGCAATGTATACCATCCCGGCTTCTAACAGATCACCCTCTTCCGCTTCCTTAACTGCTATTTTACTAAGCGTGTTGAGCCTGTCCGCGAATGATTTTGTAAAACCAGCCGGCATGTGCTGCACCACCATTACCGGAACCCGTAAGTTCTCCGGTAATAAGGGAATCACCTGCTGAAGTGCTTTAGGCCCTCCGGTCGAACTTGCAATGGCAACTATCTTTCTGCCTTTAAAATCACTCACATGTTTTTCCACAAACCTCATAATCTTAGGAGATGCCTTCTGCGGTATTACTGGCTTACTAAGCGTCAGATTATTTACCTGGCTTTGCGTTGCGGCATCCAGTATCTGCAGTAACTTTTTCTGAAAACTTTCTTTTCTGAGTTCTACCGTATTATACGGTTTATGGATAAAGTCCAGTGCTCCTAATTCCAATGCATCCATTACCACCTTGGCACCATCTACGGTGTCTGTACTGGCCATGATCACATTTGCCGCAATTCTTCTGGCTTGCAGTTCTTCGAGAAATTGGAGTCCAGTCATCTTAGGCATATTAATATCTAAAACAACTGCATCATATTGCTTCCTGCTAATTAATTCTAAAGCCTCTAAACCATTCACTGCCATGTCAGCAACCTGGAATCGTTCATCTGAATTAATTATATCACATAGTATTCTTCTCATGA
>JAEWWQ010000113.1 GCA_023458855.1 Bacillota bacterium | reverse complement strand
CATTCTTGCCGCAACCTGCAAACTTCGGGCTTTTTCATTATATCCATTTGGAGACCTATTAGCAATACTTTTGATAGATCATTACCAGCAAAAGAAGTAATTTACTTCCCATGTATTTATGAAAATCCGGATCTTTTGGAATATTCAAATCAATGCCACGTTTTCTGGAGGTTAAGACAAATAGCTGCTGAATCGGTAAAATGTATTCCAATACTGATAATTCCGGGTCATTTACAAAAATATCCTCTGGCATACGATACTGTCTGTTACCCTGTTGCTCATAATAATCATACAATCGCTCCATTTGCTGTTTCTGCCCTTTTTCAGGTGGAAACAGATACAAAAATTCTGTTTTACTATCTACCGCATTATACATGCCATGCATAAATGCATCTGTTTCGAACCCGCGAACAGGGTAGCGGCATGTTTCAGATATTTTTAAAACAGATTCCAGCATAGTTGCCTGCTGAATTCCATCATATAGAACAATCAGATTTTTACTTTTTTTCATCTGCTCTGCTGTTTTCTGACTCCAGCTAAGCGATTTTTCTAAGACAGCTGGCATATTTTCAAGAATTCTCTTTACACGATCCTGATATTCCTTTTCTCCAGAATCTGAGAGTATTCCCTGCATTCTGGCCAATTCAATTCCAAATAAAATTAAGGTTAATACCGTTGCCGAATATCCTTTTGCGCTAAAAATGTGTGTTTTCTTAAAATTTGGTACTACTTGATATGACCAATTTAAATGGATAAGCGGTATCTGCTTCCAACAATATTTTCTTTACTTATATACAAGGGTTTATCATCGTGATCATAGATATAACTTTCTAAAAGCATAACAGGCTCACCGACTGCAATTCTCAGATTGGCTGCTTTCTCAAGAGTTGCAGTAGCAATCTCTATTGTACTTCTACCCTTTGTTGACTTTGGAATATGATATTCCTGATTGAGCATTTGAAACAAAGATGCATTTTCAAGATGTGATACATCAAAATTGGGAATTCTATACTGAGGTATATACACATCCTCAAAAATAAGTGGTAAGTCATCCGCAGAAAGTATTCTTTGTATATGATATATTTTATCATTTTCATCCATCTGAAAAAATTCATTCTGTCTTGGAAGCATAGCAATCAATTCACACAATAATATATGTGATGACGGCTTTCTGCCATTCGCGATACAAGTCTCCGTAAAGCTCATATTATTATCCTGCTCTATCTTACGATAAATCTTTGGAGCTTCGACAAAGGTTCCTTTTCCCTGACATTTAGACAAATATCCCTGATTACATAATTCTTCTATCGTTCTGCGAACAGTAATTCTGCTAACATTGTAAATCTCTGATAAATCCTTTTCCGTCGGTATCTTATCACCCGGTTTATATTCCCCACTGCGGATTTTATCTCTTATTTTTACAATTAATTGTTGATATAATGGCTGCTGTGTATTTTTATTAAGTTCCATATGATCCCCCTCACCTTATAACCAATTCTTATAATTCATTATAGATGATTTCATATCAGGATTCAAGTAAGCAAAAAATCAGAATACTTCCTTTATTTTATTGAATCAGCACAGTATGTGAGAATAAATAATAACCGCCTTGTAATTCTTCCGCTTGTATATACCAGATATAATCGTTTGCTCCCAGATCTGCTATCGCCTGATATGCATATGCATCCTTATAACTTTCATCAATATAAGATTCATATACCTGTTCGAATAGATCACTTCCATTTACGACCGTTTGAAACTGGTATTCTCCCATTCCGTTTTCCAGGATCTGGTTATAGCAGTCCGTATAATAATCTGCCAGGCTGTTTTTAACATCATCTTCGGTAAAACCGGCATCAGCGAGAGTTCTTCCTGTTGATATCACAGCTTCTTCGCTTGCGATTTCTCCCGATGCATCTTCTTCCGTTATAGCTTCTTCGGCTGCAGCTTCTGTCGTAGTATTTTCTTCCGTTTCACTTTCTGTCGTAGTATTTTCTTCACTGGTGCTTTGCTCAAGATTCTGATATTTTTCTCCATTGCACGGGGGAAGATATACCGACAAATCTTTTCGCATATGATTTTGGTTAAAATCGTTATCTGACTTATTAAAATAATCATAGGTGTTCGGATTCGTATCATCCCACGTGGTATCCACATTATAATATCCATCGTCCAGTGACACGATGTTCCATGCATGATTCTCACCTGCAAATCCCATGCAATAATAGCAGGGAATACCAAGCTTCTGCATCAGATACTGATAGGCCCTTGCATACCCTGCACAAACGGTCTGCCCATTTACCAATGCGCTGTATGCACTTTGATTCAGCGGTGCATTAAGATTGTATTCTGCCTGATTGAGCAATGCATCGTGAAGAAATACCTCTTTGTCGTAATCGGAACTAAGACCGGATGCTCCTTGCAGAATCGTATTTGCACTGTTTTCGAACTCCTGCCTGCTCGCATCTAAATTGGTTGCGGTATTATTAAATTGCAGACTGGTCTCCACGCACTTTCCACTTGGCATGTATTTACATGCATATGCCGTATCCAGCCAGAATAACTCAGGGTGATCTCCAAAAACAGCAGTAAACGAATTTTTCAATTGATTCATTGACACATCTTCGATTGGTGCAAAAGTAGGATTCAATGCTACTGCATTCGCATAAATCTGTCTGTACACTGATTGCAATATGCTGTCCAGCATTCCGTAGTAGGGATTAAAACGGGTATCAAATTCCAGTCCCTCGCCAGTTTCTCCATAGCCCGTCGTCTCTGCCAGCTTTTCGCCTTCTGTTTCGGATATTTCTTTGGCGTCTTCTGTGATCGGCTGGTAACCATTTTTACCTGCAACATTCTCCGGCACCGTAATTGCAGACTCTTCCGGAACAACATATTGCTCTCTTGCTGAAACTGTACTTAAGATTCCATTTTCGCCCGGATTTCCTGCCGCATTATTCTCCAGATCCTGCCATGTCTGACTTGTTTCTGTTCCTGTATTCTTATCCTCCGGGTATAAAAAATCAGCTAGATTTTCTGTTAATTCTGGTTGAAATGCAAAAAAAAGCACAAATAGTACCGTTAAAACAAATAATATTCCCAATACATTACGCATGATTTTTAATATTTTCTTTAGCATGTCCATTCCAAAATGCCTTTCCCCGTAATATATACCACTCTTAATTTTTATTCATATGGATTTTCTAAGAAGTATATATGTAAATTTGTATGACGTTCTAATGAGCGCAAATCTTCTTTAATATATCTCCATGATGCCGGAAAACTTTTCGGAACACCATTTACTGCTTCAAGATGAAGAAAATTGATGAATAGTTTTTCTTTTCCTAAAAATATCTCATAGAATGCATCTGCATATTTCTTTTTATCTTCTTCACTTAAATTTTGTTGGTTATACAGAGCATGATCTAAATTACTTGACATAAAATAACATTGATATGGAATACTATTAATATCAGCTAAAGATAACAAATGATCCATCATTTCTCTCTTCTTAGAATTACGACTTTTAACCTTTTTGACATCTTTACAAGCAATACTTGTTGTCGAATACACAAACTTTGATGATTCTCCATTAACAACTGCCGTTTCAGGAATATACGCTCCATCCGTATCAAATATCTGTACAATCTTCCATATATCTGTTTTCTTTAATTTATTATCATCTATATATTTTTTCACTTTTTTATACAGTATTTCACATACATTAGTTTTATCTATCAAATCATCGCTTGTAACATCCCCATTTGTAAATTCAAACCTAATATCCCTATGTTTATATATAGCCTTGAAAATCTTTTCCAATGCTGTTTTATCTGTATTTCCCTCAACAATAAAGAATACCGTTTTTCTTATCTTTTCTTTTTGCCTTTGCACAATCACTCAACCTTCCATCACAATTTTATACTTCTATTTTTTTTGTTTTAGTAACTCGGCAAATTCTGGTGAAAATTGTAATTCAACATCGCTATTGCCTGAACTTGCTTTTCTAAAGGCATAGCCTATAGACTGAAGATCTGTTTCATCATACAGCTCTTCTTTTTGTCCTCCTAAAACAATTGCTCGAATATAAAAATCTCGGTGATTATGATTTTTTTCAACTCCATTTAATACAATATACCTATTTTCTGGATTTGTTGTGGAGCATACAATGTTTTTCGTATCAAGTTTTTCTAATACTCTCAAGTTATGAGAAGTAAATATCAATTGTCCCTTTGCCTCTTCGGAAAGGACACCTAAAAGTTCTCCTAATAAATATTCAAAAATCCCCGAATCCAGTTCATCAACTACTAAACAAATTTCTGGGTTGTTATACAACGATATCAAATAATTTAAAAGTGAGATAATTCTTTTTATTCCTTCTGATTCATACTTTGTCAAAAATTTCTTTTCGTCACGAATTGAATAAACATCAACTTGTATTAACTTTACACCCTCAGAATTTATTTCTTCGCTTACCGCCTTTAACTCAATTGATAAATTGGGTATAATTGCTTTTAGTGCGATATTAATTGAATCTATTGCATATTTTAATTGCTTATATACATCCTCTGGCACTTCACCATGACCATTCATGAACATAGGTAAACATCCTTGCATAATAACATTATCTGATTCACAATGCATATTAACAGGAATCATAATATTATTATTAATTGCCCCTAATTGATTTACTTTTACAACTTGAAAATATAATCTTCCAAAATCAAACAAGCCCCTTATTACTTCTGATAAAGCAAATTCTTCTTTATCATTTTCCACAATATTGGAAAAGGTCTTTTTAATAAGGCTATTGAAAAATAATGAAACATTATTTTGTGCACAATAAACGGCTAAATTTTGAAGAACGTTTACAAAACTAATATTCTTATAAAAATTTAAAGGCTCTGTTTCAACATTAACTATATTATTTTCCAATATAGAGTCTGAATCATAAAATGGATTTTTAAAAAATATACTTCTTTTTGCTTTCCATGTTGCTCCTCGCATCCAATATGTCAACCGTTCTGAACATAATTCAATTTTTTTATCTCCCACATTTTTTCGTAATTCCAATTCATACTTTGCCTTATATTTATTATCCATATGTTCTATATAAAAAAAAGTCGTAATTTTAGTTGTCCGTTCGGTACTTAAAAGACCTTCATAATTTGTGAATTTAATTTCGTCTCCACGCAAGACAAATTTCAATATATCCAATGCTTCTATCATTGCTGTTTTTCCAGAACCATTTTGTCCGTATATTCCAACAATATCATGATTTTCAATTTTTGCATCTCGCTCTACATTACGATAATTCATGTACTTAATCTCGCCATATTGTACGTTTTTAAAATTTTCTAACTCACTTTTAATTATTCTTACCATATACTTCTCATTCATTTGCCAGCTCCTTTTCTCATATCGACATTAAACAATTTATTATTTCATATATTTTATCCACTTTAAAAATGAATTATACTTTTTTATTATTTATATTATATATAAATTCCGACATTTTGTCCATATTTATATTTTTTGTTATTACCATTTTGATTAGTCTTCAATTTCGCGCTACATGAACCGGAACCAAACGATTATTTAAATTCCTATGGTCTGGAAAAAAGCATGATTCTTTTGCGGGATATACATCTTTCTATCACCGAGATTGTTTATTCATGCGTTTTTTCTAATCCCAGCTACTTTTCAGAGATTTTTCTAAAATATGCACTCCAACAGAATACCGAGTGAAAATATAATCTACATCCTGCCATAAAAAAAGACAAAGTCTTAAAATCATAATTTTCTACGACTTCTAACTTCGTCTCTTATCTATGCTCCGACCACCAGCATATAAAATCGCATGGAGCATAAGTAAATGTCCTGTTTTTTAAGAATATCAGTATTGACAGCGGGTAAGCTAATTATTTTTGCATTGGAATCATACCCTTTATTCCTTCTGGCTGCGGCAATCCCTTCATTTTATAAGCATTAGATTTTAAAAAGTTTCTCCCCACTTCATATCTTCCTATTCACTATTTCTTTTAGAACAGGCAAAACGTCATTTTCAAACCATGGATTTTGTTTCAACCAACCAAGATTTAAAGGGGATGGATGAACTAATGGAAAATATTCTGGTAAATATTTTTGAAAATTTCTAACTGTTTCAGTTAGACTTTTCTCTCGTTGCTTGTTTAAATAATATTTCTGTGCATAGCTACCAATTAGAATTATGGTTTCAATATCAGGCATCTCGTCCAGTAAACGAGGATGCCATTTTTCTGCAAAACCATTTCTAGGTGGGGCATCACCGTTTTTCGCTTTCCCTGGATAGTAGAAATCCATAGGCAGATGAGCGATACGATTCGTAGTATAAAATATCTCGCGAGATACTCCCATCCACTCTCTTAATCGGTCACCGCTCAAATCATTCCAAAATAATTGCGTATCTTGTGCTTTACGTCCTGGTGCTTGTCCAACTATGGCAATGCGAGCATCTGTAGAAGCTTTAAATAATGGTGGAATTCCCATTTCGGTATAGGATTGGTTTATTGGATCATCCATAATTTCTTTTTTGATTTTTTCAAATATCATTACATTTCACTTTACAGGAACCTAAACTTCTATTCTGCAATCACCTTTCTCATCTACTTTTTCCCATATCTAATAAAGTCTATCCGAGCATTCTCATTGAGTTGGCAATTAGACTGTGGAAACCACTCTTTATAAATATAATCCATTACCGATTGCATGGAATCTTTTGAAATCTTAGCTTTCTCATAACTCCATTTTGCAATAGGTCATACATAAGCGATATTAACTTTTCGATAGGAGGCGGTTACCGTATACTCTAAAATATAGTCCAACTGAAAATCATTTTCAACGCCTTTAGCTCATGCCATTTGCTTAAGCATTGGTTTAATAGTGTTTTTTAATTTACGTTGAAAGGCTGGATCACCATTATCTCCGAGCAAAACCACATGGTGCAATGGAAACCGCAAACGTAATAAA